>CANFLP010000056.1 GCA_947447835.1 Bacteroidota bacterium | reverse complement strand
TTGTTAGTAATGACGAGTTTCCGTCAAACGGAGATGCGTTACATGAGTTTAAACAGAACAGTGATTTGTTTTGGTTATCTGGTATTGAACAAGAATCAACAATGGTTATTTTGTTCCCAGATAATCCAGATCCAAAATACAGAGAGGTATTGGTGTTGGTTCGCCCTCAAGAATTAAAAGAAATATGGGATGGCAAACGCTTGAGAGCAAATGAAGCAACAGTCATTTCCGGCATGACTACAATTGTCTGGGAGGATATATTAGACGGCATGTTACAACAATGGATTCATTTAGCTGATACCATTTATTTAGATTCGAACGAGAATGATCGTAAAAATAATTTAGTCAGAACAGCAGAATATCGATTCATTGATGAGATGAAATCACGCTATCCTTTACATCAATATGTACGTGCTGCAAAAATATTAAAAGAGCTTCGTGGTGTTAAAACAAAGGAAGAAGTAGTTGTCATTCAAAAAGCAATTGATATTACAGAAGTAGCGTTCAGAAGATTATTGCAATTTATTAAACCTGGAGTATTTGAATATGAAATAGAGGCAGAAATTTATCATTCATTTTTAAGTCAAAGAGCTTCGGGTGTTGCTTATCATAGCATTATTGCAAGTGGTGACAATGCGCGTACATTACACTATGTAAATAATAATAATGAGTGTAAGGATGGTGATTTAATTTTAATGGATTTTGGAGCTGCTTATGGCGGATACAATGCCGACCTTACTAGAACGGTTCCTGTGAATGGTAAATTTACAAAGCGTCAAAAGGAAGTGTATAACGCATGTTTACATTTACATGATTATGCAAAATCTATTTTAAAGCCAGGAATTAGCATTTTAAAATACACTGATAAAGTAGGAGAGGAAGCAACCAAGCAGTTTTTAAAAATTGGTTTGTTAACTAAAACTGACATTAAAAACGAAGACAAAAATAATCCTGCTTATCGTAAATATTTATATCATGGCATATCACACCACTTAGGAATTGATGTACATGATTTAGGAACGAGAACTGCGCCAGTTGAAGCTGGCATGGTGTTTACAGTGGAGCCTGGCATCTATATTAAAGAAGAGGGAATGGGAGTGCGTATTGAAAATAATGTATGGGTTACCAAAACAGGTAATCAAGATTTGTTCAAAAATATTCCTATAAAGGCCGAAGAAATTGAAGCATTGATGCGTCGCAAAAAATAAGTAAATGAAAAAACAAATCCCTAATCTTATCACACTGCTAAATCTATTTTTTGGATGTATGGCAATTATGTCTGCATTTCAAGCTGGCGCAATGGCATCCATTGAGGAAACGGGAGATATGATTATCGAAATTCCAGAACCCATTTTTTATGCAAGTTTGTATATTGGATTGGCTGGTCTAATGGATTTTTTTGACGGTTTTGCTGCAAGACTTTTAAAGGTTTCATCAGATATGGGAAAACAGTTGGACTCTTTAGCTGATGTAATTAGTTTTGGAGTAGCCCCAGCATTTATTGTAGTACAATTTTTAAGATTATCCGTGGCTAACGATGTAAATGCATTGTCTCATAATTCATTTTGGATATTACCTGCATTTATTATTCCCATGGCAGGTGCATATCGTTTGGCTAGGTTTAATATTGATAAGGAACAAACCACTTATTTTAAAGGAGTGCCCATCCCAATGATTGGAATATTGACAGCAGCATTTCCTTTAATTTATTGGCAAGCCCAGTCCGGCATCTTCTCCAAACTTATTTTAAGCCCAGTTTTCTGGTATGTATATATTTTGTTAGTTTCTTTTTTAATGGTCATGAAAACGCCAATGTTGGCATTAAAAGGCTTGGGAAATAAGAAAAAGTTAATTCTACCATTGATATTAGTAGTGTTAGAAATACTGGTTTCAGCTGTGTTTTTTAAGTGGTTGGCCATTCCGTTTGGCTTTATTGGCTATTGCTTAGTATCTTTGTTTTACAAGAAAACTATCACTCAATAAGAATTAATATTATGCTATTTCAAGTTCAAATTAAAGTAATGCCTTTAAAAGATTTATTAGACCCACAAGGTAAAGCCGTATTAGGTGGCTTGCATAATTTAGGCATGAACGGCGTTCAAGACGTTAGAGTAGGCAAGCATATTACTTTACAAATTGAAGCTGCTGATGAAGCTGCGGCAAAAACAATTGCAGAAGATGCTAGTAAAAAATTATTAGCAAATGCTGTAATGGAGTATTTTGAAATTGAATTCGTTCAAGCTTAGTTCCATTTATCTCATTTAACTATGTTGTATTTAGTACCTACCCCTATTGGGAATTTGAAAGATTTTACCTTTAGGGCTGTTGAGGTATTGAAAGAAGTTGATTTTATTTTATGCGAGGATACCCGCACTTCTTCTAAATTATTACAACACTATCAAATTCATAAGCCACTTACACCTTATCATCAACACAATGAGCATAAGGTAGTGGACCACTTGGTCCAGCAACTAGAAGCCGGGAAAAATATTGCATTGATAACGGATGCCGGAAGCCCGGGTATTTCCGATCCTGCCTTTTTATTAGTGCGTGCATGTAAAGCTGCAGGGGTGGCTGTCACAAGTTTGCCTGGAGCGACTGCATTTGTCCCAGCATTAACCAACAGCGGATTACCTGCAAGTCGTTTTGCCTTTGAAGGTTTCATACCCTTGAAAAAAGGTAAGAAAACATTAATGGAGTCCTTGGTAAATGAGGAACGTACCATGATTTTTTATGAGAGCCCAATGCGGTTGGTAAAAACATTAGAATTATTTGCTTCTTATTTTGGGGGAGATCGTAAAGCTGCAGTAAGCAGAGAATTGACAAAAATGTTTGAAGAAAATGCTACAGATACCCTGGATAATCTTATCCTGCATTTCTCTTCAAAGCAAGTAAAGGGCGAGATTGTCATAGTTGTTTCAGGCAAGGAATAATCATTCATCATACTCAGTTGGTATGCTCCAACATTTTGCTTAAATTCAAGTTTAAATTGAATATTAAATAAGCATCCTATGTTAAATAAAATAGCATCATTTGTGGCATTATTTATAATGTCTGTATTTGTTTCTAATGCACAAGCTGATCGTTGGCAACAACATATTGAATATACTATCAAAGCAAGCCTAGATGTAAATACAAATCTCATTAACGGTTCGGAAGAAATTGTGTACAATAACAATTCAACAGACACTTTAAAAAAGGTGTATTTTCATTTATACTGGAATGCGTTTCAGCCCAATTCAGCAATGGACATACGTAGTCTTGAATTAGGGAAGACTATGTTAACGAACAGAAGAGGAGATCAGGTGGCAGATTGGGATGCGCGCGTTAAAGATCGTATACAAAATTTAAAGCCCGAAGAAATTGGATTTCAAAGAGTAGGATATATTTTGATTGGAGGAAAGGCACAAAAATTAATTGAGCATGAAACTATTTTAGAAGTTCAATTAACACAACCTATCGCTCCAAAAGGTACCGCTAGCATGGTGGTTGTATTTCAGGCGCAGGTTCCAAAACAAATACGCCGTTCGGGCCGAGACAATGCCGAGGGGGTGAGATATTCAATGAGTCAATGGTACCCTAAAATGGTAGAGTATGATTACCAAGGATGGAATACCAATCCTTATATTGCGCGTGAGTTTTATGGTGTATGGGGAAATTATGATGTGACTTTGCAACTAGATAAATCTTATTTAGTCGCAGCAACTGGTGTATTGCAAAATCCAAATGAATCAGCTAATACACAGGGAATAAAAACCTGGAATTTTAAAGGAAGTAATATTCATGATTTTGTTTGGGCAGCAGATAATCATTATAAGCAATTGTCAAAAAAAGTACGACCTAACTTAACATTGAACGTTTATTATAAAGAGAAGGATGCAAGTGCTGATAGTGCTTGGGCGAATGTTTTATGGGCAGCAGAAAAAATGATTCCTATTATGGAAAAGAAGTTTGGGGCTTATCCTTATCCTCAATATTCTTTTATTCAAGGTGGAGATGGGGGTATGGAATATGCAATGGCAACCTTATTAAAAGGTCCAGGATTGGGTACTGTGTTTCATGAGTGGATGCATAGTTGGTATCAACATATTATGGGTACCAATGAAAGCTTATTTCCATGGATGGACGAAGGTTTTACAAGCTTTGCAGAAGCAGCGGTTTCATCGCAATACAATCAAACTTATGCTGCACAATCTCCTTATATAAGTGAGCGAGAGAAAGCGCAAATAGTAGCTAATACTGAAAAAGCGAAAACACAATTACCACTTGTTCAGTATGGTAATTATATGGGTTATTTAGCTTTAGCAAAAAGTGGTTTAGAAGAACCTATGTCAACGCATTCGGATCATTACAATACAAATTATGCTTATAGTAGTGCCGCATATAGCAAGGGTGCTACTTTCTTAGGTTTGCTTGGCTATGTAATTGGAGATTCAGTAAGAGATAAAGTTTTATTAAACTATTACAATACTTGGAAATTTAAACACCCTAATGCAAATGACTTTATTCGTGTTGCAGAAAAAACAAGTGGAATACAATTAGAGTGGTTGAAAGAATATTGGGTGAATAGTACAAAGACAATTGACTTTGGTTTAAATGATATTCAAGCTGGAACCAATACTGCAATAATTAGTATTCAAAGAATAGGTAAAATGCCTGCACCGTTAGATATATTAGTTACTTATAAAGACGGCACCACAGAAATGCATTATATCCCATTGGATTTGATGCTTGCTAATAAAGCAGCAGAAGGCAAAGGCAATCGTATTGTGCATCCAGAATGTAAGTGGGTGCAGCCAACTTATACTTTTGAAACTACTAAGCCATTGAGCGCTTTAAAATCTATTGAGATTGATCCTAGCTATCGTTTACCAGATGTGAATAGAAGTAACAATAAATTAGAGATACCTAATTAAAAGTTTCCTATATAAGCAGAACGAATAGTGAAATCTATTTCTTCACTTGAATGATGTACTTTTCTTTAAAGTATTCTTCCTGAAAAATGTCATAAATAGACATCATCTTAGGGCGTACACCACTTTCAAAAATTTCTTGATGCAAGTCGCCACCCTTTAAACAAATTAAGCCATTGGGTTGGTTGGGCTTTTTATTGATAATAGGTCCTGCCCATTTCCATAAGTCTTTTAATGGTGCTACGGCACGACTAATGGCGTAGTCGAACTTCTTGTTCTTGATATCTTCAACACGGGTATGTCTGGTTGTAATATTTTTGATACCCACCATTTCACAAACGGCATCTACTACTTTTAATTTTTTAGCAATACTGTCGACTGCTAAAAATTGTACCTCAGGGAAAAATATTGCCATGGGGACCGATGGGAATCCACCACCACATCCAATATCAATTACTTGTGTTCCTTTTTCCCATTCAGCAATAGCACCAATGCTTAAGGAGTGCAATACATGGTGTAAATAAATATGATCTATATCTTTTCTGGATATCACATTAATTTGACTATTCCATTCCTTATAGGCCGCTTCAAGGCCTGTTAATTGATCTAATTGCTTTGGCGTAAAATCGTCAAAGTATTTAGTGATTAACTCCAGTTTTTGTGGGGTGCTTTCCATACGCTAGGCAAGGTAAATAAATAATAGAATATGGACCACAAGTCAAAGAAGAAAAACCAAGGCCAAAGGTCTAATTCGTTCAGTTTCTTCATGGTGCCTCTTAAAATAGTTCCCTGAACTAGGAATCTTACTCCCCAAAGGCTTATTAATAATATATATTCTTTTGAAAATAGGAGGGCGGCAATTAATAGTGGGTACACTAAAAATTGACTAATTGCATACAAAGCCAATAATATAGAATGTTGTTTTTTATAGTATTTGCTAGTTGTATAATGACGATATTTTTGGGTCATCCATTCGTTAAATGTATTCTTAGGGTCACTTAAAGTATGTGCATCTTTATCAATTACAATAGCTGTATTTTTTTTATTGGCTACCTGATTGATAAATAAATCATCATCACCACTTGGCATTTGGTTAATGGAAGAGAAACCTTTGTTACGTATAAATACATCTTTCTTGTAAGATAAATTTCTGCCAACGCCCATATAAGGCATGCCTGCTAAAGCGTAGGAAAAATATTGTAAAGCAGTTTGGAAGGTTTCAAAACGAATTAACTTATTCAAAAAGCCAGGCTTCTTTTTATAAGCACCATAGCCCAAAACTATTTCAATATCATCGTCATAGCCATCTTGCATTAATTGCATCCAATGTTCACTTGCTGGTAAACAATCCGCATCGGTTAGTAATAGCGTTTCATGTTTAGCAGATTTAATACCTATTGATAATGGGAATTTTTTTCCACTAATCATTTTTGCTTCCTGTGTGAGTGCAACAACATTTAAATTTTTAAACGACTTTTTAAATTCTTCTAACAAATATTTTGATTCATCTTCCGAATTGTCATTTACCAAAACAATCTCGTGAGTAGTACTATATGCTTGCACTAAAACTCCAGGAAGGTTAGTGGCTAAATTATGCGCTTCATCTCTTGCACAAATTACCACTGAAATAGGGTGCTCCATATGCACTGCTTTGCTTGGCTTTTTATATATAGCCAATCTAAGGAAAAAGAATAGATAGTAAAATAACTGTAATGCTATGACGCACGCAAACGCGCCTATCAAAATAGGAGATACGGGTAGGTTAGTAATCATGGTACAAAAGTAATGATATTTGACCTTACCTTTGCGCCATGGCTGCATTAGCATTTGATTTACAATATAAGAGCACAATTGGTGCTTCTCGTGCTGGGACGATCACTACCGACCATGGTGAGATTCAGACCCCTATTTTTATGCCAGTTGGTACCATTGGATCGGTTAAAGCTGTTACTCAGCAACAATTGAAACAGGATATTAAGGCTCAAATTATACTGGGAAATACTTACCACCTTTATTTAAGGCCTGGTACTGAAATACTGGAAGCTGCAGGTGGGCTGCATAAGTTTATGGGTTGGGACCGACCTATTTTAACAGACAGCGGAGGCTACCAGGTTTTTTCCTTAGCTAATAATAGAAAAATTAAGCCTGAGGGCGTTTTATTTCAATCTCATATTGATGGCAGCAAGCATTTATTTAGTCCTGAAAAAGTAATGGATATTCAACGCAGTATTGGGGCTGATATCATTATGGCTTTTGATGAATGTCCTCCCATTCCAGCAGCATATGAATATGTACGTAAGAGCATGGACCTCACGCATGTTTGGTTGGATAGATGTTTTAATCGTTTAGCTGAAACGCCTGATTTATATGGTCATACGCAAAATTTATTCCCAATTGTTCAAGGAGGGATGTATAAAGATTTAAGAAAAGCATCCTGCGATTATATTAGTTCAAAAAATGCAGTGGGTAATGCCATAGGAGGTTTAAGTGTTGGTGAAACCGAGCCAGAAATGTATGAGTTCACAGCCCTTTGTTGCGAAAACTTGCCGGTAGATAAGCCTAGGTATTTAATGGGTGTTGGAACGCCTTGGAATATATTGGAAGCTATAGATTTGGGAGTAGATATGTTTGATTGTGTTATGCCAACAAGGAATGGTCGCAACGGTATGATATTCACTTCAAAAGGAGTCATAAATATCAAGAATAAGAAATGGGAGAAAGATTTTTCGCCATTAGACCCAGGGTTGCCTAATGAGTTGAGTCAATATTATACTAAAGCGTATATGCGTCATTTATTTGTAGCAGACGAGATATTAGGATTACAGCTAGCAAGTATACAAAACTTATCATTTTATCTTTGGTTGGTGGGGGAAGCTAGAAAACATATTATTGCAGGAGATTATAGCAGTTGGAAGGTATCCATGATTGAACAAGTAAAAACGCGTTTGTAAATAATTGTATTGAGTGAAAAAACTAGATTGGTACATATTAAAAAAGTTTTTTAGAGTATTCTTTTTCTCTATCTTTTTATTTGCAGTCATTGCTATTGTAATTGATGTGAGTGAAAAGACCGACGATTTTGTTAAATCTGGTTTATCTGCTACCGAGATATTCACACATTATTATATTGGATTTATACCACATATTATTGCTTTATTATTTCCCTTGTTTGTATTTATTGCTGTTATATTTTTCACTTCAAAAATGGCTGGTCAAACTGAAATTGTAGCCATTCTTGCAAGCGGCACGACCTATAATAGATGGTTGCGTCCGTATTGGATAGGGGGAATTTTATTAGGGTTATTGTTATGGGTATCTAATCAGTGGATTGTGCCAAAAGCAAATAATATTAGAGGTAGTTTTGAAGCAGCTTATGTTGACTCGCATTCAAGTTATAATGCATTGCTCACATCGTCTGCAGATATTTATTTTAGAATTGACTCCTTTACGTATGCAGGTATATATAGTTATGATACCGCAAACAATAGAGGGAATAGTTTCTTTTCATATAAAGTTGCCAATGGTAAAGTGGTGTATAATTTAAGAGCGGAAACTATTATTTGGGATACAGCCCAAAAAAATTGGGACTTGATTGATGTAATCGAAAGACAGGTTACTGATGACAAAGAAGTAGTTAAGTATACAGCGGATTTAAGAAAGACCTATCCCTTTAAACCGGTAGATTTAGAAAAGGATAAATACACGAAGGATAAATTGACCACACCTCAGTTAATAAAGCAAATCAAACTTGAAGAATTACGAGGTTCAGAAGGGCTTAATGAATTAAAAATAGAACGTTACAGACGTGACGCTACTCCAGTAACCGTATTGCTTTTAACTCTTATTGGTGGCATTATTGCAGGTCGAAAAGTAAGGGGTGGAAGTGGCTCTCATTTGGCATTAGGGTTCATTATTGCAGCATTATTTATTATCACAGATAGGTTCTCTACCATCTTTTCAACAAAGGGCAATTTGCCTCCATTATTAGCCGCTTGGATACCCAATATGATTTTTATATGGGTGGTATATTATTTGTATAAAAAAGCACCTAAGTAAGCCATTTTTTTAGTTAACTTTATGTCCAATTTTTAAGGGTCCTTATCAATCATAAACAAACGGGCATTATGGAAGCAATCAAAGACTTATTCAGTGTAAAAGCTACTGCAGCGGCGGCTGAAATTAAAGAAATTATCAAGGAACATGGAGATAAAAAAATTGGTGATCTTACTTTAGCGCAAGCATACCAAGGAATGAGAGGTATTACTGGCTTGGTAACGGAAACTAGTTTATTAGATGCACAAGAAGGAATTCGTTTTCGTGGATTTTCTATTCCTGAATTACAAGAGAAATTACCAAAAGCACCAAAGGGAGACGAACCTTTACCAGAGGGTTTGTTTTATTTAATGATGGTGGGTGAAGTGCCAACTCAAGAAGACGTAAAAGAAATTACTAATAACTGGCAAAGAAGAAGCCATGTACCTTCACATGTATTTGATGTGATTGATGCATTCCCACTTAGTGCACACCCAATGACAATGTATGTAGCTGCTGTTATGGCATTACAAACAGAAAGCAAATTCTCTCAAGAGTATGCGAAGGGAATGAACAAGAAAGATTACTGGCAATATACTTACGATGACTCAATGGATTTAATAGCAAGATTGCCAAGAATTGCTGCATATATCTACAGAAGAAAATACAAGAACAGCGAACATATTCATCCAAATGGTTTATTAGACTGGGCAGGTAACCTTGCTTATATGATGGGATTTGAGGATGAAAGTACAAAAGAATTAATGCGTTTATACATGACGATTCATGCGGATCATGAAGGTGGAAACGTATCTGCGCATACTACGCACTTAGTAGGTTCTGCATTAAGCGATCCTTATTTAAGTTATGCTGCTGGCATGAATGGTTTGGCTGGTCCTTTACATGGATTGGCTAATCAGGAAGTGATTAAGTGGATTTTTGAAATGCAGGAAGCAATTGGGTCTGATAGTCCAACTAAAGAGCAAATTGTGGATTATGTTCAAAAAACATTGGCTTCTGGTAAAGTAGTGCCAGGATACGGTCATGCGGTTTTAAGAAAAACAGATCCTCGTTTTACTGCACAAATGGCATTTGGTAAAAAACATTTACCAGACGACAAATTAGTTAACACGGTTTGGAACATATACGAGACAGTACCTCCAATTTTAGAGTCATTAGGAAAAGTAAAAAATCCTTGGCCTAATGTGGATGCACATAGCGGAGCTTTATTGGTACATTATGGTATTGTGGAATATGAATTCTACACTGTGTTATTTGCTGTTAGCCGTGCACTAGGTGTATTAGCTAGTTTAACATGGGATAGAGCATTAGGTTTCCCATTAGAGCGTCCAAAATCTGTAACTACCGAAGCGGTTAAGTTATGGTTGGATGGTAAAGGAGATATTTAATTAAGCATTTTTATATTTTACAAATAGCATCGATTTTATCGGTGCTATTTTTTTAGGGGAATTAGCTCAGTTGGTAGAGCGCTTGCATGGCATGCAAGAGGTCAGCGGTTCGAACCCGCTATTCTCCACCGTTCATAATTTTAGTGAACAATCTGTCCGATGAATTGTTACTTTTGCAACCCTAATAAAGAATATGAGGAATTACAAGCATTGGATATTATTGATGTTCGCATTGGTTTTTGTGAGTTTTGGATTTGGACAAACTAAACAAGTTGACATTAAAGTAACGGATAAATTGGGCAAGCCATTTCAAATGGCAGTGGTTATGTATTATCAAAAGATAAAGCCAACAGCTATTTTTAATCCTCAAAAATCAAGTAAAGCTTTCGCTGATTCATTTGGGGTAGCCAAAATTAATGTAGACAGTGCTAAACAATATTTTGTAAGGGTTTCATGGGTGGGTTACCAAAGTATTGATACCATTATCAGTTTTACAGATTTTTCTGAAAAACGACTTGTATTAAAAGAAGCGACTAATATGTTGAATGAAGTAGTGGTAAAATCTTCCAAGCCTTTGATACGTCAGGAGGATGACAAGTCGGTGGTGGACCCTGAACCATTGGCAGCAAGTAGTACCAACGCATATGAAACTGTCGAAAAAACGCCGGGTGTTTTTATTGATCAGGATGGCAATATTTATTTAAATGGATTGTCTCCTGCTGCTATTCAAATAAATGGACGTGACTTAAAAATGAGTGCTTCGGACATTGCCATTTTATTAAAAAGTTTACCACCTAATGCGATTCAGAAAATTGAATTAATTCGTACACCCTCTGCAAAGTATGATGCATCAGGAGGAGGTGGAGTAGTTAATATTGTATTAATGAAAGGCATTAAGTTAGGCATGAATGGATCGGTTAATACTGGCTTTGCACAAGGGTTATATGGGAATCAATACATTGGGTTTAACTTGGCAAATAACAATGACAAACTCAATTCCTACGTAAATGCACAGTATAGTAATAATAATGGCTACACGGTGACAACAACAGATAGAACCATCACGCTTGATACATTATTAAAACAAAATGC
>CANFLP010000055.1 GCA_947447835.1 Bacteroidota bacterium | reverse complement strand
ATGAAAGGTGCTGGTGCTGGGGTTTTAAAAGACTTGGATTTAATGGTTCGCTTAACTGAGGCTGTTGTTAAAAGTACCAATTTGCCAGTGACAGTAAAAACAAGACTCGGCTGGGATGAGAATAGTAAAAATATTCGCGAAGTAGCGGTTCGATTACAAGACGTTGGTATTAAAGCATTGGCAATTCATGGACGTACAAGAATGCAAATGTATAAAGGCGAAGCAGATTGGACGATGATTGGTGACGTGAAAAATGACCCACGTATTAACATTCCTATCTTTGGAAACGGAGATATTAACTCCCCTGAAAAAGCGGTAGAGTACAAAAACAGATATGGCGTGGATGGTATTATGATTGGTCGAGCTGCTATTGGATATCCTTGGATATTTAGAGAGATAAAACACTTTGTAGAAACAGGTACGAAGCGCGCTGATCCAACTATTGAAGAAAGAGTAGAAGTGGCAAGAAAACATTTAAGAAAGTCATTGGAATGGAAAGGACCAATAGCGGGTATTAATGAAATGAGAAGACACTATGCCAATTACTTAAAGGGGTTACCTAGCATAAAAGATTATCGTGCAAAGCTGGTACGTATCACCGATCCTGTAGAAATTGAATCGGTATTAGATGAGATAAAGGAACAATACAAGGACATGGTAATTGAGTCTGGTAAAATTGTTTTAGAAAACTACCATGAACATTGTCCTATTAACTAATTGAAAGAAATAATTACAATACCTAAATAAGCCCGCTTGGGCTTATTTTATTTAGCCTCAATAGCAGCAATAACTTCAGCAGAAAGTGGATCAACAGTCATTGGAAAATAATAAGTAAGTACCCCTTGCTCATCCACTAAATATTTACAAAAGTTCCAAGTAGGTTCTTGATGACACCATCCATTAATGGTCATATCGGACAACCATTTATGTACTTCGTTTTGATGTTGTTGCTTGATGACGATTGATTTTTCCATTAAAGGAAATGTAACCCCATAATTTTTCTTGCAAAAATTATCTATGTTTTTATTATCAGCACTTTCTTGTTCTTTAAAATCATTGGAAGGAAATCCAATAATTATTAATTTGTTAGCAAACTGACGATACAATGTTTCTAATGCTTCATATTGTGCAGTAAAACCACAATTACTAGCGGTGTTTACAATTAACACTTTCTTCCCTTTGAAATCAGAAAACTTAATTTCATTACCATTAATGTCCTTTGCAACTAAGCTGTAAAAGGAAGCCAATGGAACTGCGTGTTCCTTGTTAAATTGTATTTGCTTCTTTCCATTTGCTTTACTACTCCACATGATAGCTGGATACAATGTTTTTAAAACAGATTGTCTATAAGACATGCCTGTTTTTTTCATTAGCAAAGTAGCAGCAACCAATACGCCTACAGCGATGGCAATTTTTATCATGATAGATTTTTTTATTTTCAAACCAGAACCAATTATATTATTACAAATAAGAAATTAAAATATGCACTACTAACCAATTAATCTTTTTAATAACCAGGCTTTGCCTTTGTAAGGCGGATATTTAAAACTAGGGTCAATCCAAGTAGGTGTTTTTAATACCGACTTAGTATGTGTGAATGTATCAAAACTTAGTTTACCATGATATCCTCCCATTCCGCTAAAACCCCTTCCACCAAAGGGTAAGTCATGATTGGTAATATGCATGGTTGCATTATTTACACAAGCACCTCCCGAAGGCACATTGGTTAACCAATATTGTTCGTCTTCTTTATTTTCAGTGAATACATAAAATGCTAAAGGATTTGGATTCTTTTGAATAATCGCTAAAGCCTCTTCATTAGACTGGTAAGTTAAAATAGGAAGTATTGGCCCAAAAATTTCGTCCTGCATAATTTTTGCATCCGCATGCACACCCGTCATAATAGTTGGCTCAATAAATAATTTTTCTCTATTTGATTTTCCGCCGTATACTATTTCGCCATCCGATAAATAAGAAGTTAAACGCAACCATTGTTTGTCATTAATGATTTTACCATAGTGTTCAGACGCTTCGGCATCTGCACCATAAAATGATTGAATGGCAATGATTAATTCTTTTATCAACTCCTCTTTTAATTCAGTAGGCACTAATATATAATCTGGAGCAATACACATTTGACCACAATTAGAAAATTTAGGGTTGGCCAAACGACGCGCCGCAACTCTAATATTAGCATCGGAGGTAATCACAGCTGGACTTTTGCCACCTAACTCCAAAGTCACAGGTACTAATTGTTCAGCAGCGTACTTGTAAATGATTTTACCAACCATCGTACTACCTGTATAAAAAATATGATCAAATCGGTTTTCAGTTAATAATGGAGGCAATACGGTTGCACCTTCGCCTTCCATATAAAGTATATAATTGTCAGGGAATAATGCATGAATAATTTTACCCATTGCAGCAGCAGTTGCTGGTGCAAACTCACTTGGTTTTAATACTACGCAATTCCCCCCAGCAATAGCCCCAATTAAAGGTGTGAACAACAGTTGGAATGGGTAGTTCCAAGGAGCAATAATACAAACCACACCCAAAGGCTCCTGCACGGTAAAACTAGTAGATGGCTGGTTCACTAAATTGGTTGAAACGGTATTAGGTTGCATCCAAGCCTTCAAATGCTCGATAGTATAGTTTAACTCACTTAAGAAAAACCCTACCTCGGTTGCCCAAGCATCTTCATCGGTCTTTTTAAGGTCGGCATATAGGGCTTGATAAAGCTCTTTTTCAGACTCAAGTACTACTTTTTTAAGTCTTTTAAGTTGATTTAATCTAAAATCATAAGACTGGGTAGCACCGGATAAGAAATAAGTACGTAATTGTTGAATTGAGGGTTGCATACGAAAGTATTATATAGCAATTTAAGCTTTAATAACGAAAGGAAGCAGGGATTTGTTCACTCATCAAAATAATTACTGTTTTTCCCAATTTTTCAATAATTTAACGGAACGATTGTTAATCGAATTAAACCGATTTTAAACCACACAACAAAGATTGCTATGTCCAAAAAAAAATTAGATAACACTAGAAGGGATTTTATTCGAAATTCTGCTTTAGCACTTGGCGGCTTTTACATTATGCCAAGACACGTATTAGGCGGTAAGGGATTTACTGCACCAAGTGATAAATTACAAGTTGCTGGTATTGGTGCTGGCGGTAAAGGGGAAAGCGATTTATTTGCATTTTACAATAGCGGGAAAGCAGACATTGCTTTTTTATGCGATGTAGATGAACGCCAAACTGCAAAAAGTCGTCAACGTTATCCAAAAGCTAAAGTTTATAAAGACTATAGAGAAATGTTAGAGAAAGAACATATGCATATTGATGCATGTTCTGTTTCTACACCTGACCATATGCACGCCGTACAAGCAATGGCAGCGATGCAATTACACAAACACGTTTATGTACAAAAGCCAATGGCTCATGACATTTACGAAGCACGTATGATGACCAAAGCTGCACATGATTATAATGTAGTTACACAAATGGGTAACCAAGGTTCATCTGGTGATGGTGTACGTATGTTACAAGATTGGCACAATGCAGGATTAATTGGAGATGTACATACTGTTTATTGTTATACAGACCGTCCAGTATGGCCACAAGGTGTAATTCGTCCAGCTACTGCAAATGAAATTCCAAAAGAATTAGATTTTGATTTGTGGTTAGGAACAGCGCCTAAAAAAGAATACTTCACCGACTTGTTACCATTTAACTGGAGAGGTTGGTGGGATTACGGAACCGGTGCATTAGGAGACATGGCTTGTCATATTATGGCACCAGCATTTGCAGTATTAGGTTTAGGATATCCAGTGTCTGCAGAATGTAGTGTTGCAACCCGTTACACTGCACCTTGGCAAAGAGTATATTCTCCAGATAGTCCACCAGCATCATCACATATTATTTTAACCTTTAAAGGACAAAATGGTAAGCCAGATGTAAAATTACATTGGATGGATGGCGGTATTCAACCAGAGCGTCCAGAAGAATTAGGACCAAATGAAGTGATGGGCGATGGTGGTAATGGTGTAATATTTGTAGGAACAAAAGGGAAAATGATGGCTGGCACTTATGGTGTAAATCCTCAATTATTACCTACCAACTTAACAAAAACTACAACCGTTACTCAAACTGTTGATCGTGTTAAAAACGGCGACAATGGACACTATGCAGCATGGGTAGAAGCTTGTATTGCTGGCCCGGGTAGCAAAGAGGCAAAAACATTAAGTTCTCATTTTGATATTGCAGGTCCATTAACAGAATCTGTATTAATGGGTAACCTTGCAATTAGAAGTAATGATTACAAAGGCACAGATAAAAAAGGATTAACTACTTACCCTGGACGTAATATTCAGTTAGTATGGGATGGTCCAAACATGAAAATTACCAACTTTGAACCAGCGAATCAGTTTGTTAAAAGAACTTATCGTGAAGGTTGGAGCTTGGGTGTTTAGTATTCAACTTAAAATACATTCAAAATCCTTCCCGAATTATCGGGAGGGATTTTTTTTAGCTTAATTTCGTAACGCATCCAATGTATGAAAATCTTTTATATAGGATGTAATCAATCTAATAACTATGATGAATAATAATTTGAGAGATCAATTTTTACTGAGAAAAGACATTAATTTTTTAAACTTTGGATCATTTGGTGCAACACCAAAACCAGTGTTTGATTATTACCAACAATGGCAAAAAGTATTAGAAGCAGAACCCGTGCAGTTTATCGCATTTGATGGAGTTGAGTATTTGTCTACTTCACGTGCAGCATTGGCTAAGTTTATTCATGTAGATGATAAAGATGATTTAGTATATGTTACGAACCCAAGTTTTGCTGTTAACATTATCGCAAAGGCATTCCCATTGGAAGAAGGAGATGAAATTTTAGCAACAAATATTGAATATGGCGCTTGCGATAGAACCTGGGAATATTATTGTGGCCAAAAGAAAGCCACTTACAAGAGACAAAAAATAAGTTTACCTATCACTACTAAGGAGCAATTTATTGAAGACTTTTTTAAAGGCGTAACGCCAAAAACAAAAGCTGTTTTTATAAGTCATATCACAAGTGCAACTGCTTTGATATTTCCAGTAAAAGAAATTTGTGCTATTGCAAAATCAAAGGGATTGATGACGATTGTAGACGGGGCACATGCACCGGCTCAAATAGATTTAAAAATAAATGAATTAGAGGTAGACTTTTATGTGGGCGCCTGTCACAAATGGATGATGGCTCCTAAGGGTGCAAGCTTTTTATACGCACATAAAAGCGTACAACATTTATGCGAGCCATTAGTGGTAAGTTGGGGCTATAAAGCCGCAAAGCCATCTGATTCTCAATTTTTGGACTATCATCAAATGATTGGCACCAGAGACTTTTCGGCATTTTTAGCAGTAACAATGAGCATTATTTTTATGCATGATAATAAATGGCCAGAGGTATCAAAAAGATGTCATGAAATGGTTTTGGCAAATGCTCCATTATTTTATGAATTACTAGGAACACAACCTATTAGTCCATTAACTATTGAATGGATTGGACAAATGATAAGTATCCCAATTCACACTAAGGAGCCAGAAATATTACAAAGAAAATTATTCAAAGAATTCAATATCGAAATTCCAATCATGCGTCAAGGTGAAGATATTTATATGCGATATTCTATAAATGCTTTTAACAGCATTCAGGACCTAGAAGCATTACATAATGCATTGACAACTATTATTAAAACGACAGACTTGATAACGGTTGAGAAGAAATAATTTTTAGAAACCACTAATTTTAGCCAAGTTTTCGAGCCACGCGCAGAGCAATCCGAAAAATAGGTATCTTATCAAGATAGCATTAACCATATAAAAAATCCCGAAGCTTTTGCATTCGGGATTTTTTATTATTGCGTTCTAATTAAATTACCATTTCAGTGTTTTTAAATAAGCTGCATCGGCTTTAGCAGCGTCTAGTTCTGTTGTACCAGTGTATGCTTCTTGCTCTACAATCATATGTTGCACGCCACGTTTAGCGACTTTTGGTAATAAAGATTTATAATCAATCGTTCCTTTACCAATGATACAAGACTCATGCCCATCTTTTGTTTTAACTAGATCCTTTACATGTACTAATTTAAATCTGTTAGGATGTTTATCCATGTAAGCAACAGGATCAACACCTGCAGCAACTGTCCAATAGATATCCATTTCAAAATCTACTGTAGCAGGGTTGGTGTTATTCATCATTAAATCCTGAGGCACTACCCCATCCATTGGGACAAATGAGTAATCATGATTATGATAAGCAAAACGAATGCCATGCTTTTTAGCAATTTCACCACAAGCGTTAAACTCGTCCGCAAATTTCTTAAAGTTGTCCAAAGATTTTTGTGGGCCTTTGTAAGGACAAATTAAATACTTCATTCCAATCTCGGCAGCTTCTGCAGCTTTGCGATCAAACTCTTTTGTGTTGTCACAATGCGCCGACACTATATTCATACCTAGTTCATCCATATACTTTTTAAACTCAGTATTTTTCATTCCCCAAAAAATTCCTTTTTCGCCTTCAAAGCTTTCTATTTTTTTATAGCCGCTTTGAGACAAGTGTTTTAAAACAGCTAAAGGATCTTTTGCCAATGCTTCTTTCACCGTCCATAATTGAATGCCAAATGAATTACTTGAACCAGCCATTGCCATTAGTTCATTTTTAAAAGGCATTGACAATGCCAAACCTGCTAGTGCTGAATTACGGAGAAAGTCTCTTCTTGAATTGTGCATAATAATAATTTTAATTAGCTAGTTGCCCAAGCTTTATCACCTTTTTTATAAGGATAAGATCCAACAAACTTTCCTGGTACAGCAACATAGCGTAAAGCTTTTGTTGCACCCACTTCAGAGGTGAAGAATCCAGATAAAGTTAATTGCTTCATCATAGTAAAGTAATGTTTAGGATCTTCTGGCTTCGCTGCTTTTTGATGCTCCTTTGCTTCCTTATCCAATGCAACTAATAAAGCATTGCGTTGTTCAGGAGTAGACTCCATAAAACCTTTGCTATTTAATTTCTTTGAAGCTTCGTCTAGCTTTTTCAATCCTTCCATGAAAATTGCTTGGTCTTTTTCTTCATAACAGTCATTCACCATCACTGTCATAAATTCACCAACTTTAGCTTCCTTCGCACCTGGCGTGCTAGTTGCAGGAATAATGGTTTCTGCTACTTCATTTAAAAAAGCAACATCATCTTTTGAAAATGTTACGCCTTTTGTATTGGTTTTACAACCAGATAAAAAAGCTTCGGCACCTAAAACAGTTCCACCCATAATGATGGCAACTCTTGATAAGGCTTCTCTTCTATTCATCATAAAATTATTTTTTAATTATACTTTTTAATCAATTATAAGTTTCCTTTTTTCAATTCAGATACAGCAAAGTCAACAGCACGAGCTGTGAAAGCCATATAGGTTAATGAAGGGTTTACACAAGAAGCACTTGCCATAAACGCACCGTCAGTAACAAATACGTTTGGCGCATCCCAAACTTGGTTATTACCATTCAATACCGAAGTTTTTGGATCTCTACCCATACGAGCTGTACCCATTTCATGAATACCTCTACCTGGAGTACCATCGCCTTCATGTGCTTGAACATTTTTAACACCTGCGCGTTCTAACATTTCTTGTGCATCTGCTAAAATGTCTTTACGCATTTTATGTTCGTTTTCTTTTAACTCACAATCAATGTTTAAAACATTTAAGCCCCATTTATCTTTCACTGTTTTGTCAAGTGTAACTTTATTAGTTGGATCAGGTAACATTTCACCGAAACCTCCCATGCCAATTGTCCATACACCTGGCTCAGTTAAGGATTCTTTAAATCCAGCACCAATGCTAAATTCAGCAACTTCATGTTGCCATCCTTGTCTTGTTCCACCACCTTGATAACCGAATCCACGTAAATAATCACGCTTATCATTTCCAACATTTCGGAATCTAGGAATGTAAAAGCCATTAGCACGACGACCAAAAGTATATTGATCTTCGTAACCTTCCACTAAACCACCAGCGCCAATACCTAAATGGTGGTCCATTAAGTTTTTACCTAAAGCGTCAGAGCTACTACCTAAACCACCTTCCCAAACATCAGTTGCAGAGTTCATCAACAACCAAGTACTGTTTAAAGTAGATGCATTTACAAAAATAATTTTTGCTTTATACTCTATAGTTTTGTTTGTTTCAGCATCCAATACTGTAACACCTGTTGCACGCTTTTTATCCTTATCGTATTTAATTTCTGTAACAATACTCCAAGGTCTTAATGTTAAATTACCAGTTGCCATTGCTGCAGGTAAAGTAGAAGATTGTGTGCTGAAATAGCCACCAAACGGACAGCCTAACCAACACTTATTTCTAAATTGACAACCAGGGCGGCCACCATGAGGAACAGTAATATTTGCAGTACGTCCAATAATTAAATGACGCTCTCCTTTAAATTCTTTTTTAATTCTTTCCGCAACATCTTTCTCCACGCATGTTAAATCCATTGGAGGTAAAAATTGTCCATCAGGTAAAACAGCTAAACCATCACGGTTACCACTGATACCTGCAAATTTTTCTACATAATCATACCATGGTTCAATTTCCTTGTAGCGAACAGGCCAATCTACCCCAACACCTTCTTTTCCGTTTGCTTCAAAATCTAAATCAGACCAACGGTAACTTTGACGACCCCACATTAAAGAACGACCACCAACATGGTATCCTCTAAACCAATCGAAACGCTTTGTTTCGGTATAAGGGCTTTCCTTATCAACACACCAATAATCCAAATTGGTTTCGTTTAATGGATAATCTCTTTTTAAAACTGGATAATCATTAATCATCTGTTGTGTTCTACCACCACGATGAGGAAACTCCCAAGCTTCTTTATTTGCGTTAACATAGTCTTTAATGTGTTCGATATTTCTACCACGCTCTAACATTAAAACCTTTAACCCTTTTTCAGTTAGCTCCTTTGCTGCCCAACCGCCGCTGATACCCGATCCTACGACAATTGCGTCATACTGTTGTTCCGCCATTTTTTAAATTTTTATGTGTGTGTATTGGAATTGTTATTAAAAAAATTATTAAACGTCGCAAATTTTTATTGCAGTCTTTAAAGATGCAATATGATCCGTATCTGCAGGCATAAATTCTTGTGCTACATATCCCTTATAACCTGTTGCAACAATGGCACGCATAATTGCAGGATAATATAATTCTTGACGCTCATCAATTTCATGTCTGCCTGGAACGCCAGCTGTATGATAATGTCCAAAGTATTGATGATTGTCTTTTATAGAACGAATGATATCTCCTTCGTCTATTTGCATGTGGTAAATATCAAATAATATTTTAAAGTTTGGAGAGCCTAAACGCTTACACAATTCAATGCCCCAAGCCGATTTATCTCCCATATAATCCTTGTGATCAATTCTAGAATTAAATAATTCTATTTGAATCGTAACACCCAACTTTTCTGCTAATGGCATAATTTTCTTAAGACCCGTTACACAGTTTTGCAAACCTGTTTCATCATCCATTCCATTTCTATTTCCAGCAAAACAAATTAAGTTCTTATAACCAGCAGCAGCAACCAGTTCAATGCCTTCTAAATAATCTTTAACCAACCAATCATGATGCTTTAAATCGTTCCAGCCCTTAGTCAAGCTTGTCTCACCAGCAGTATAGCACATTGAACATGTTAAACCATATTTTTTTGCAGTAGGCCACTCATTAGGTTTTAATAAATCAATGGCACCAAAACCAATTTCATTTACCACTTTACACAAGTCCTCTAATGGTAAATCGCTATAACACCATCTACAAACAGAGTGGTTAATATTGCCTTTTAACGAAGCAGCTACATAATGCTCAGCAACAGTAGCCATTACCGACTTTGGTATGGCCACTCCAGCAGCCATAGCCGCAGAGCCGGCGATTACTTTTTTAATTAAGTTTCGTCTGTTCAATGATGAAGACATAGCAAGCAAGAGTTCGTTTAAAAATTCGTAACGGTTTGATAAATGTAAATTTTATTTGCATTCTTTTGAAATATTTTTGACGAAAAAATGGGGTTTTTTGAGAAAATAGGATGAAATTGCTATGGTATTGTTCTTAAAGTGTTAGTATGACACAATAATACGATTGTCAAGCTTAAAAAAATACATTAAAAATGAATAGAAAACTACGTATGGGTATGGTTGGCGGAGGCCAGGATGCCTTTATTGGCGCCATTCACCGCCTAGCTGCCAACATGGATGGATTAGTTGAATTAGCATGTGGTGCATTAAGTATCAACCCAGAAATTGCAGTTGCATCGGGTAAAGCATTGTTTCTTCCAACAGAAAGAACTTATTTGACATACGATGAAATGATAAAAGCAGAAGCTGCTTTGCCTGCTGACAAACGCATAGATTTTGTAACCATCGTAACACCCAACTTTGCACACTTTGCTCCAGCCATGATGGCATTGGATCATGGGTTTAATGTGGTGATTGAAAAACCCATTACTTTTTCATTAGACGAAGCAAAACAATTAAAACAGAAATTAGAAGAAACTGGTTTACTACTTTGTTTAACACACACCTATTCGGGATACCCAATGGTAAAGCAAGCAAAGGCCATGATCAAAGACGGCCAATTGGGCAAGATCCGCAAGGTATGGGTAGAGTATCCACAAGGTTGGTTGAGCAAGCTTTCTGAAAGAGAAGGTAACGCGCAAGCCGCTTGGAGAACTGATCCTAAGAAATCTGGAAAGAGTTCGGTAATGGGTGATATAGGAACCCATGCTGCACATTTAGCAGAGTATGTGACTGGTTCAAAAATTACAGATATCTGTGCCGAATTAAATACTTTGGTAGAAGGTCGAGTGATGGATGATGATGGCGCAGTGATGTTAAAATTTGACAATGGCGCAAAAGGTGTATTAATGGCATCACAGGTTGCAGCTGGCGAAGAGAATGCATTAAAGATTAGAGTATATGGTGAAAAAGGTGGCGTAGAATGGTTCCAACATGAGCCTAATTCTCTAATTGTAAAATGGCTAGAACAACCAACACAAATATTAAGAGCAGGAAGTGCTCATTTATACAAAGCTGCTTCACATAATTGTCGCACACCGGCGGGTCACCCAGAAGGTTACTTAGAAGCTTTTGCAAATATCTATCGCAATTTTGCTTTGACATTAGGTTGCAAATTAGATGGCACCACGCCTACACCTGAAATGTTAGATTTTCCTGGCATTGAAGACGGTTTAAGAGGTATGGCATTTATCGACAATGTAGTAGCATCAGCACATTCTGATGTGAAATGGACTCCTTACGTTTTATAATCAACGTAAATAAATTATAATAAATGACAACAGTAAAAGGACCAGGTATATTTTTAGCCCAATTTATGGGCGATGTTGCCCCATTTAATACATTAGAAGGCATTTGTAAATGGGCTGCTGGCTTAGGTTTCAAAGGGGTACAAATTCCAAGTTGGGATGCTAGATGTATTGACTTACAAAAAGCAGCTGAGAGTAAAACTTATGCTGATGAAATAAAAGGAATTGTAAATGCTGCAGGATTAGAGATCACCGAATTGTCTACGCATTTGCAAGGGCAATTGGTTGCAGTTCATCCTGCTTATGATGCTCAATTTGATGGATTTGCGCCAGCTGAGGTTCGTGGCAATTCAAAAGCAAGGACCGAATGGGCAGT
>CANFLP010000054.1 GCA_947447835.1 Bacteroidota bacterium | reverse complement strand
TATCCTACAATTCCACACATATTTTGACTTTTTGAGTATTAATATCTAATTTAAGCAAAAATAAACATTAATATTTTAATGTATGTAACCATGGAGCAATTAGATTTCACAAAAGACTATATTCTAGAGGACGATAAGGTTATCTTAAGGCCTATAACGATTGCAGATGTGGATTCGTTGGAGGGTTATGTAGAAAATGAACCAGCATTATGGAAATTCTCCTTAGTGGCTATTCAAAAACCCGAGGATTTGAAAGGGTATATTCAAACTGCTATTCAGTCAAGAAATGACAAAATCGCATATCCATTTATTGTTTTTGACAAGGCCTCTCAATCCTACGTGGGTAGTACCAGATTTTATGATGTCCAATTGGCTTTTGAAACTACTCAATTGGGGTATACTTGGTACAGTGAAAAAGTGTGGGGAACAGGACTCAATCAACATTGTAAATATTTGCTTTTAAAATTTGCGTTTGAACAAATGAATTTTAAAAGGGTAGAGTTTAGGGCAGACAATAATAATAAAAGAAGTATTGCAGCAATGCAAAAAATTGGGTGCAGTGTAGAAGGTGTATTACGAAGTCATTTGCCAAAACCGGATGGTACAAGAAGAGATTCTATTGTATTAAGTATTACAAAAGAAGATTGGGAAAAGAAAGTAAAATCTTTAATTGAAAGTCAGTTATAGAATTACGCTACAATTATAATAAAGTTCCATGAAGAATTAACATAGCCACACTAAAATAAATAATCAATGCAGTAACATCTACTAGTGTTGCAACAAAGGGCGCTGAAGAAGCAGCTGGATCGGCGCCTAGTTTTTTTAATATTATAGGCAGCATTGAACCAGTTATAGTACCCCATAATACAACACCTAATAAAGTAAAACCAATAGTGAATGCAACTAGGAAATAATGATCCCCATATAGGGTAGGAAAAATACTATTCCATACTATAACTCTAAAGAATCCAATTAATCCAAGTACTAAACCAAGGAACAGTCCACTTAAAATCTCTCTTCTTAAAATTTTCCACCAGTTTGCCACTGTAATTTCACCAACAGACATGGCTTGGATAATTAGGGTAGAAGCTTGTGAACCAGAGTTACCACCACTTGACAAAATCAATGGTATAAATAATGTAAGTACAAAAGCTCTTTGCATTTCTTTTTCAAAATAGCCCATTGCAGATGCAGTGAACATTTCTCCAAAGAATAAAATTACCAACCAAGTGATACGCTTTTGGAATAATTTTTTCAATGAAATATCTAGGTAAGGTTCATTCAAGGATTCGGTACCTCCCATTTTTTGCATATCCTCAGAGAACTCTTCATTGGTTACCCAAAGGATATCATCTATCGTTACTATTCCTAATAATACATTGTTGTCATCTACAACTGGAATCGCTGTGCGGTTGTTCATTTTGAAAACCTGACTTGCATGCTCCTGATCGTCGTATACATTTAATGCAACAAAACGACCGTCTATAATATCCTTAATTAAATCATTAGGTTGCGCTAATAATAAATCTCTAATTCTAATGTCATCTACCAATCCACCATTTTCGTCAATGATATATATAACGTCAATCGTTTCAGAATTTTTTCCATAATGACGAATAGTTTCTAAAACATGTGCCACGGTATAATGAGGATAAACATACACGTAGTCAGGAGTCATCAAACGACCCACACTATCTTCGGGATATCCTAAAAGGGATAGTGTAATTTTGCGTTCCTCAGGATCTAATAATTTTATTAAATCTCTGATAGCAGCTTTAGGTAATTCTTCTAAAAAGTCGGTACGGTCATCCGGTGGAAGTTCATTCAGAATTTTAGCAGTTTTACGTGCAGGTAATTCCTTAATGATATCCTTTTGTTGGTTAATGTCTAGAATCTTAAAAACACTTACTGCACGGTGCACAGTCATATGATCAATGATGGTAGCTTCTTGTTCTGGAAATTCATTCACCAGTTCAACTACATCGCTGATATTTTGCTCATCCAAAAATTCTCTTAAAAGTGCTTCGTCATTCTTTGACAACACTTCAATGAAAACTTCCGATAAATTAACCTCTTCTATTTTTAATTCATCTGACATGGGGTGCAAGTTAATAAAAATCCTAAGGATGCCCTATATTTAGGCCATGATTCTTCCATTCTTAACAATTGCTTCATCTAATAATAGGGGCAGGGGTGTTTTTACGACTGAGCCCATTGCCGCAAATACTACGATCGAAATTGCTCCAGTAATTGTTGTGGATGCCAAAGGCCGTGAGAAATTAGAACAGACTTTATTATATGACTATATTTTTGAATGGGGGGACGATAGTAAAATGGCTGCTGTTGCATTAGGATACCTATCAATTTATAATCATTCTAATAATCCTAATTGCGCTTATGATATGGATTTTGAACATCAAACAATTTCCATTACAACATTGCAGGATATAGAAATAGGAGCAGAGTTGTTTATTAATTATATGTGCCCAGAAGGCCCTTCTTCAGATCCAGTTTGGTTTGAACAGCAATAGCCTTGCTTAAGATGCGCTTTATTAATTAAAATAGGACCAAGCAAACAGGCATGGAAACTTTAATTGTATTGCCCGTGTTGGACAAATCACCTGATACTTTATTTCGTTTAAACACAACAATATTATCTGAATCCTGATTAGCAACTAACAACCAATTGCCATCATCGCTAATGGTAAAATTCCTAGGCTTGTTTCCTAATGTAGGATATAATGAAAATGTAGATTCGTTTAATTTTCCATTAGATAAAACAGCAAACTTTGCAATATTATTTTCTTCGCCTCTGTTGCTTGCATATAAAAATAGCCCATCAGGAGAAAGATGGATATCCGCGCTTCCTGGCGCTCCTTTAAATGAGGCGGTGTGTGTGATTACTTTTTGAATAAAAGTGGCTTGTCCTTTGGTAAAACTATAAACGCTGATGCTTCCACTAAGTTCTTCGATAATATATAAATAGTGGCCATTTTTTGAAAATGCAATATGTCTAGGACCCGATCCAGGGTTGGATACAATGCTTTTTGTTTTTGACAAATCTAATGGGAGGCTTGTGTTATTAGAGTATGGGTAAACACTGACTTGGTCCATGCCTAAATCAGGAGTTAATAAATGTTGGCCATTGGGCGAAAAGAAGGTACCATGTACATGTGCTTTTTCTTGTCTAGCCGCATTAATACTTTTACCACTATGTTGAATGAACTGTTGTGCGTTTGAAATAAGTCCGTCAGCAAAGCGATGAAATTGTGTAATGCTTCCACCTGAATAATTGGCAACAAATAAATTATGTTGATCAGGACTTATTGTAATATAACATGGATCCGCACCTTTTGTCTCTTTTTGTTGTAATAAAGTGAGTTTATTATTTTTTAAAGAGAATGCACTTACCATTCCTCGGCTTGTTTCGTTTACGGCGTATACAAATTGCTTATCCTTTGAAATAGTCAAAAAAGAAGGGCTTGTGCAACTGTCTGTATGGCTTAATTCAACTGCTTTTCCTGAAGCCGTATCAAAACTAAATACGTAAATTCCCTTGCTTCCTTTTTGAGTATAAGTACCTACTAATAAATTAGCATTTTGTGCGATACCATTTATTTGCAGCAGCATAACAAATACAAATAATCCAAGAATGCTGTGAGTGAAATTTGTTTTAATTAACATAAAAGCACAAAATATTTTATTGATAAATTCTTACATAATCTACCTCCATTCTTACCGGAAAGACGCTTTCGTCTATAATAAAGCCTGGCATATTTCCACCAATAGCTAAATTTAAAAGTAAAAATTGAGGAGCCACAAATGGATAAGAATCGGTACCTCTTCCATCATTAGCAACGGTATAGTACAATTTATCATCTACATAAAAACTCATATTATCCTTATTCCAGTCTAATTTGTAAACATGAAAAGCATCAGTTGCACCATCCACAGTGGTCTTATATGTTTTTTGTGTTCCCAATGTCCAGTTCAATAATTTAGAGTGTGCCGACCAGTTAATTACATTAAGTTCTTTCCCAACTTCTTCCATAATATCTATCTCGCCACATGCAGGCCAACCAGCAGTACCAATATTATCCCCTAACATCCAAATAGCAGGCCAAGTGCCATTGCCCTTTGGTAGTTTTGCTCTAATCTCAAAGCGGCCATAAGTCCAAGAAGCTTTTCCTTGTGTTAACATACGTGCTGATGTATAATTTTTTCCTCCCTTGCTTTGCACTCTAGCTTCAATTACTAAATTGCCATTTTCAATTCTTGCATTGGTAGAATCACTTGTGTAGTATTCCATTTCATTATTGCCCCATCCTCCGGAACCTGTTCCTATATTGTAAGCCCATTTAGTAGTGTCTGGTCTGGTTCCTTTGTCAAATTCGTCTGACCAAACTAATTTTTTTGTTGTGTCAGTAACTGGAGGCGTTGTTGGAGTAGTTGGCGTTGTAGGGGTAGGTACAACTGGAGTAGGGTTAGGTGCTTCTTTTTGAGCACAAAAAGACAATGATACCACAGATAATATTGCTGTAAGTGTGATTAAGCGCATAAAAACAATTGTTAGTTGAGTAATTATAATCGTTATGGGTACAATTTAGGCAAATTATTCTTTTTTTATTGGGTATTTTCCAAAAGGGTCGTAAATTTGAGGAATGAAATTAAACAACCATATCCACCATCATCATTTACTCTCAAAGGGGTAAGCTATCGGTGTGTAGGTATGTAACTATATTTAACCAAAGGGCTTACTCAACAGTAAGCCCTTTTAATTTTTAATAATAAGTAGTATGCGATTAAAATTAGCGATTCAAAAATCAGGAAGATTAAACGAGGATTCAATGCGCTTGTTGAAGGAATGCGGTATTGATATAGGCAATGGGGTAAACAAATTAAAAGCAGACGCTACGAATTTCCCTATTGAACTTTTCTTTTTAAGAGACGATGATATTCCGCAATATGTAGAAGATGGCGTTGCAGACATTGGTTTTGTAGGCGAGAATGTGGTATATGAAAAGTCCAAGAAAGTGGAAGTGGCTTATGAACTAGGCTTTGGAAAATGCAGACTTAGTTTTGCTGTTCGTAAAAACGAAGAATTTACTGGACCCGAGTTTTTGGCTGGTAAAAAAATTGCAACAAGCTATCCAGTATTAGTGCAAAGATATTTGACTGAACATAACATTAAAGCGGAGATCCATGAGATTAGCGGAAGCGTAGAAATTGCGCCTGGTATTGGCCTGGCCGATGTAGTGTGTGATTTAGTGAGTAGCGGTTCTACTTTATTTATGAATGGGTTAAAGGAAGCAGAAACCATTTTAAGATCTCAAGCAGTATTAATTAAACATAAAAACTTTTCAGAAGAGGCACAACAAATATTAGCGCGTTTATTATTCAGAATGGAGTCCGTTAAAAAGGCAAAGAAGAATAAATATGTATTATTAAATGCACCTAATGATCAGCTAGAAAAAATTGTTGCTTTATTGCCAGGCATGAAAAGTCCAACAGTTTTACCTTTGGCTTCACCAGGATGGAGTAGTGTGCATAGCGTTATTGCCGAAAGTGATTTTTGGGATATTATTGAGCAGTTAAAGAATGCTGGAGCAGAAGGTATTTTAGTGATTCCAATAGAAAAAATGATTTTATAATGATTCAAGTTTATAATCAACCTGGACAAAATGAATGGGCTTCATTATTAGCTAGACCTAGTTTTGATGCAAGTGAATTATTGCCAAAAGTGCAGGCTATTATTAATGATGTTCGTGCAAATGGTGACGAAGCATTGCTCAAGTATACTAAAAACTTTGACAATGTGCAATTGAAAACAATTGCATTAGATGAAATCATAAAGGCAAATGCTGAACAAGCTTTATCAAGTTCGTTAAAGACAGCAATACAATTAGCAAAAGGGAATATTGAAAAATTCCATCAAGTGCAGTTGCAAAAAATGGATCGCATTGAAACCATGTCTGGGGTTTGGTGTTGGAGAAAATCTATAGGCATAGACAAGGCGGGTATTTATATTCCAGGTGGAACAGCGCCATTATTTTCAACTGTTTTAATGTTGGGAATTCCAGCAAAAATTGCAGGGTGTAAAAATATTATTTTATGTACACCTCCAAATAACGACATGGGGGAGATTCATCCTGCAATCATATATGCAGCTACATTAGTTGGCGTGACACATATTTATACTATTGGTGGTGTGCAAGCTATTGCAGCTATGGCATATGGAACCGAAACCGTTCCTAAGGTGAATAAAATTTTTGGACCAGGGAATCAATATGTAACCGCTGCAAAACAATTAGTGCAGCAGTCGGGTGTGGCAATTGATATGCCAGCGGGTCCTAGTGAAGTTTGTGTATGGGCGGACGATTCTGCTATACCTTCATTTGTAGCTGCGGATTTATTATCACAGGCGGAACATGGGGTTGATAGTCAAGTATTGTTAGTGGCTAGTAATGAAAAAGTGGTTGCCAATGTTCAGGAAGAAATGGCAGTACAATTAGCACAATTATCTAGAAAGGATATAGCTGCAAAGGCGCTGGAAAATTCAAAAGCTATTATTATTGAAAATGCTACTGAAGCTTTGGAATTAATTAATCAATATGCCCCGGAACATTTAATTATGTCCATAGAAAATGCCGAAATTGTTGCCGAAAAAGTAACCAATGCCGGTTCGGTTTTTATAGGTAATTATTCACCAGAATCGGTGGGAGATTATGCGAGCGGTACCAATCACACTTTGCCTACCAATGGTTATGCATCAGCTTATAGTGGCGTAAGTGTGGATAGTTTCGTTAAAAAAATTACCTTTCAGCAGCTTACGGAAAGGGGCTTAGTAAATATTGGTCAAGCAGTGATGGAAATGGCCAATGCTGAAAGCTTAGATGCGCATGGTAATGCAGTTGCTGTGAGATTAAAAAACATAGAATCAAAAATGTAGTGTATGCAATTTGATATTAAAAAAGTAGTACGACCCAACATTGAAGCATTAAAACCTTATTCATCTGCAAAAGATGAATTTAGTGGAGAAGCGCGTGTATTATTAGATGCAAATGAAAACAGTTTAGGTTCCCCTTTAACCAAATGGTATAATCGATATCCGGATCCCTATCAAAAAGAGGTGAAAGAGAAATTGGCGGTTATCAAAAAAATACCTGCTTCACAAATATTTTTAGGGAATGGAAGTGATGAAATAATTGATTTATTATTTCGTGCATTTTGTGAGCCAGGAAAAGATAATATCATTATTTGTCCTCCAACTTATCCAATGTATGAAGTAAGTGCTAATATCAATAATATTGGCATTAAGTCTGCACCTTTGTTACCAGATTTTCAATTGAATGTGGCGCATATCGAGCAATTGGTAGATGATCATACAAAAATCATATGGATCTGTTCTCCTAATAATCCAACTGGAAATTCTTTAGATAGAATAGATATCGAAACCGTTTTAAACCATTTTAACGGTTTGGTTGTTGTAGATGAGGCATATATCAATTTTTCAAAACAAAAGTCTTTTGTTCAATCATTGGAAGATTATCCAAACTTAGTGGTTCTACAAACTTTAAGTAAGGCTTGGGGATTGGCAGGATTAAGGGTTGGAATGTGTTTTGCGAATGAGCCAGTAATAGGGTATTTAAATAAGGTGAAAGCGCCTTATAATATTAGTCTGGTTGCACAGGAATTGGTGTTAAAGGCATTAGAGGAAGTGGGGCAGGTAAATGACATGATTCAACATTTGGTTGAAATGAGAATTGCTTTAGCCGAAGTAATTGCATCAATGCCACATGTTCAAAAAGTATATCCTTCGGATACTAACTTTTTATTGGTAAAGATTCCTCACGCGACAGAATTGTATAAGTATTTATGTACCAAGGGTATTATATTAAGAGACCGTTCAAGCTTACCTAATTGTGAAGACAGTGTAAGAATAACGATTGGCAATGAGCAAGAGAATACTGAATTGGTTGATGCAATGGCGGAATGGATTGAAAAAATATTTTCTGAATAATAATAAAATAACACCACACAAAAAAGGGCATGAAAAATTTTAAAAACATCTTTTTATCATCTTTATTGATGATTTCAATTGGTACAAATGCGCAAACCAATGCAGGATTAAAATTACCTGATGGCTTTAAAGCAACATTGTTTGCAGATACCATTGGTAGTGCAAGACATATTTCTGTTACAACAAATGGAGTAGTGTTTGCTAAACTTATGTATCCAAATAAAGCAGGAAAAAGTATCATTCGTTTAGAAGACGTGAATAAGGATGGCGTTGCTGATAAGGTAACAGGTTGGGCAAATTATGGCGGTACGGGCATTTATGTAAAAGGGAAAGATTTGTATGCTACTTCAGATAACGACGTATACTTATATCAATTGAATGATAAAGATGAGGTAGTGAATCCATTAAGTCCTAAAACAATTGTTAAAGGATTGATCGCAAAAAATCAACATGCGTCTAAATCAATCACATTGGACGGGCAAAACAATATATATGTAAACATTGGAGCTTACTCAAATGCATGTCAAGAAAAAGACAGACAAAAAGGTTCAAAAGGAATGATGCCTTGCCCAATTTTAGATTCTGCTGGTGGTATTTGGAAATTTAATGGAAGTAAGGAGAATCAAGTGTATGGTGACGGGAAAAGATATGCAACTGGCTTGCGTAATGTAGTTGGATTAGATTGGAATACTGCAACTAATTCTTTGTTTGTGATGCAACATGGACGTGATCAATTAAATAATTTTTATCCAGAATTATATAGCGATGCACAAAGTGCAGAATTGCCTGCAGAAACTATGTATGAATTACATGAGGGAGATAATGCTGGGTGGCCTTATGTGTATTTTGATCCTTATTTAAAGAAGAAAATTGTTTCTCCAGAATATGGTGGTGATGGCAAAAAAGAAGGTGGAGAAAATGCAGTTAATCCAACCGTATTTTTCCCTGCACATATGGCGCCAAACGCTTTATTATTTTATACAGGCAATCAATTTCCTGAAAAATATAAGAATGGCGCATTCATTGCTTTTCATGGTTCATGGAATAGAGCTCCTTTACCACAGGAAGGATATTTTGTTGCCTTTGTGCCTTTTAAAAATGGCAAGCCTAGTGGTGAATGGGAAATTTTTGCTAATGGATTCTCAGGATTAAGCGGTGATGAAAAAGTAATGAATCCACGTAAAGCAAAAGCAAGACCATGTGGTTTAGCTCAAGGTCCAGACGGTTCATTATATGTAAGTGATGATAGCAGAGGGTCAATTTTTAAAATAAGTTATTCAAAATAGTATGAGATTGATGAATAAGATTTTTATGATCAGTTGTGTATTAGGAATTTCTATTTCTTCCAATGCGCAGGATTTGGTTAAGGGAAAAAAAATATATGACACCAGATGTCTGGTTTGTCATCAAGCAGATGGAGGAGGAGTGCCTAATATGAATGCTCCATTGGACGGGTCAAGTAATTTAGTAGGCAATAATATTGCACGTTTGGTGCGTATTGTGAAAGGTGGATATAGCGAGAAAATTGCATTAGACGGATACTACTATAATAATGTAATGACCCCTAATCCAGATTTTAAAGACGAGGACATTGCGAATGTATTAAGCTATGTTAGAAATAGCTGGGGCAATAAAGCTTCTAAAATTACAGTGGCTCAAGTAAAAGCGGCATTGCGAAAAAAGTAGTTAAATGATCATATAATAACTGAATTATGAAACCAATATTATTTATAGACCGAGACGGTGTTATTTTGGAAGAACCAAAGTCGGATTTTCAAATTGATACCATTGAGAAAACGAGTTTTGTCCCTGGTGCAATTTCTTATTTAGGAAAGATAGCAACTGATTTTGGATTTCATAAAGTAATGGTAACCAATCAGGATGGCCTTGGTACCACTAGTTATCCTAAGGAAAACTTTGAACCCTATCAGCAATTAATGTTACGTACGTTGGCTGGTGAAGGTTTCGTGTTTGATCAAATATTCATTGACAATACATTTGCTGCTGATAATAAACCAACACGCAAGCCTGGTACTGGCATGTTAACAGAATTGCTGGGGAATGATCAATTTGACATTGCTAATTCATTTGTGATTGGAGATAGATGGAGTGATATTGCTTTGGCAAAAAATATTGGGTGCAAGGCTATTTATTTAAAGTCTCCTTTGCATGATTTGACTGCAGAACAAGCGTTGGAACTAAGACCTGTTATTGCGCTAGAAGCAAACAGTTGGTCCGAAATTTACAGTTTCTTAAAATTAGGTTTAAGAAAAGTTTCGCATGTTCGAAATACCAAGGAAACTAAAATTAGTGTTGAATTAAATTTAGATGGAAAAGGAGATGCAAAAATTGAAACAGGTTTAGGTTTCTTTGATCATATGTTAGAGCAAATTGCGCGTCACGGTGCATTGGATTTAAATATTAAATGTGATGGTGATTTGCACATAGACGAGCACCATACTATTGAGGATGTGGGTATAGCGCTAGGGGAAGCATTTGCTTTAGGCTTGATGGATAAAAGAGGCATGGAGCGTTATGGTTATGCATTACCAATGGATGAGGCAGAAGCGAAGGTGTTAATTGATTTTGGCGGAAGAAACTGGATAGTTTGGGATGCTGAATTTAATCGTGAAAAGATTGGAGAAATGCCAACTGAAATGTTTTTCCACTTTTTCAAGTCGTTCAGTGATGCGGCTAAAGCCAATTTGAATATTAGTTGCAAAGGGGATAATGAGCACCATAAGATAGAAGCCATTTTCAAAGCTTTTGCTAAATCTATCAAAATGGCTGTTAGACGTAACCCAGAAAGTGACGCTTTACCAAGTACCAAAGGGGTTTTGTAGGATACTAACGGCTGATAGCGGATTTGGAGGCCGTTTTAGCAAACTAGGAGATTTTTTTTGGCGAGGAATAGCCAATGCGTTAAATTTGTATCAGAAAGAATAAAAATATGATTAATTCAAACAATATGTGGTGGTGGCATACAAACTCCGTTGGGGTATTGTAATGACATAGCTATAATTGTCAAAATATACATAAACCCCGACATCCAATGTCGGGGTTTATTTTTTTAACGCATTGAAAGAACAAAGAACAGAAAACGAATTAAGATAGGATTATGCAAAAGAAGCAAGTTACGACCACGGTCACAAGAATGTTGGCTGATACTTTTACACCGGTTGGAATTTATCTCCGATTAAGAGATAGATTCAGAGATACGATATTATTAGAGAGCACTGATTCGCATGCTTCTGAAAATAGTTATTCATTTATAGGTGTAAATGCAATAGGAGGAATTGAAATTTCTTCTTTAAATGAAATTGAATACAAGTATCCTAACCAGGATCCTGAAAAAGAAATTATTCAAAATGTACATGCTGCTCCAGATCGAATTTGGGCTTACATGCAACAATATGAAATGAAGGGGCAGGAAGTAAAAGAAGCAGCATTTGCACAGGGCTTATATGGTTATACAGCATATGATGCGATTCCTTTTTTTGATACGATTCAATTTAAAGAAGGTGCACCAGTGGTTCCATTGATGCGTTATAGATTGTATCAATATGTGATTGCCTTTAATCACTTTAAGGATGAGATATTTATTTGTGAGAATAAGTTAGAGGGTATCGCTTCAGAATATGATGCATTGGTTTCCTTTATTAAAAGCAAGGACGTGCCTCAATATCCATTTAGCTTGGTAGGGAGTGAGACTTCAAATTTAACAGACGAGCAATATCGAGAAGCGGTTAAAAAAGGAATTCAACATTGTATGCGAGGCGATGTGTTTCAAATTGTATTAAGTAGACGTTTTCAACAATCTT
>CANFLP010000053.1 GCA_947447835.1 Bacteroidota bacterium | reverse complement strand
CTAGTCCTATTAAAGGCAATAAGAATAAAACAAAAATTAATTTTTTCATAGAAAACAGTTAAAATAAATAAGCTATTATAAACTCACAACAATTTAATCAAATTTTCCACAAGTATTTATTAAATTACTTGTACAAAAATGCCAAATGATACTTCATATTATGTTTCTGAATACAATATTGTATTTAACAAGTAGCGCTATTGTTGCTGCGCCATAGCTACCGCAATTTGAATATCTGCTAATTTTTGATCAGACATTTGTTTTTCCATTTTCACATGTGTAGTTTCTTCAAAAATATGGCCATCCTCATATCCTACCGAAACAAATACATAAAGGTCTTGTAGCGCAACACCTTTAAACGTTCCTTTTACAACACTACAATCTTCAAAGTTACGACCAACCGCAAGTTTTACATGGTGGTTACCTACCCATGCATTATTCGTTGGATCAATGCCCATCCAGCCTGCATCAGGGAACCAAGCTTCCACCCATGCATGTGTTGCACCTTCTCCACGCATACCACTTTTATTAGGACACACGTAACCACTTACATACCTACACGGAATTTCCATAGTTCTTAATATCTGTAAAAGCAAGTGTGCAAAATCCTGACAAACACCTTGTTTATGATCCAGTATTTCATCAATTGTGGTTTCAACAGTTGTAATACCCTTGGTATATGTGAAATTATTAAAAATGTATGTGCTGCATCCCTCTACAATATCCTTTATGGATGCATGCATATCAAAAAATGTGTCTACAATTTTTGTTATCTGGTCTTGCTCCTTAATAGCGTCTGGCTTTATTAATTCAATGAGCTGTAGATTATCTTTTATATCTGATATTAATACATCATAGCCCGCTTTTGAATTTTCCAAAATATTTGTATCATAAACAGTTCTTACGACTAACTTACTCTCTACAATTAATTCCCCATGAGGTTCTAGTATATTAAACGTGCCGGCCTTATTGCCCCAATAATCCTTATACACATGCACTGATGGATGATTGGTGATAATAATATCATGTTGTAGTAATTCTTGTTCATTACATTGATATGGAAATATACGTACTTCATTGATACTCTCTGCAATTGGACGATCGTATTGGTACTTAGTTATATGATGTATTTTAAAAACAGACATAGATTAGAATTATGAATAAGAGAAAAATGTTTGACTTAGCGAGTTGGTAAACTGAAGCAGATTATATCTTGAAGTTTGCAAGTATACAGCCATACCTGTTTTTTTGATCCAGTCTAGATCGGTAAATTCTACATTGCTATAAATTCTACCAAATTCTTTTACCAATAGGTTTTTGTCTTTTATTTTATTTTCATCAATAATGGTTTCCATGTATTTTTTAATTCTGGTTAAACAATAAAAAATACTATACGGAAATTGTTCATTAAATATTATTTGGTGTGCCACATTATAATTGGTGTCTGCGTTTCTATAATTTTTTAAATGAAACTCATAACCAGAAACAGAAAATAATAAACTGCGCCAGTACAATATGTCTTTCTCCGATTGAAAATCATAATCAATGCTTGCATAATATTTGTCCAAAAGTTCAATAGTCAGCAAGCATCTTTCTAAATATTTCCCAAGGTTCATAAAACACCAGCTCATTCCACGGGGCATAGTGCTATCGGTGATTCCCGTATATAATAGACAGTTCTTTAAAAGATATTCAATAGTGGGAAGCTGGTTATTACTATTTAATTGTTCACTTGTGTTTTTGCTATTCACAATATGATACATATGATTCACTTGTTCCCAAACCTCCTTGGTGATATGATCTTGCATACCGCGTGCATTTTCTCTTGCTTTATTCAAATTCACCTGCAAGGAATTTTCATTCGCTGGATCCATTAACAAGTAACCGATAACTTTTTGATTACTTCCCTGTAATAAGGCCTGATCTAATTTTGCATTTCCAGAATAAATTTGCAATAAAGGTTTCCAATCATTCATATCAGAAGGTCCTTTATCCAATGAAAGTACATAGTTCGTGCGCATTAACCTTAGCATCCCTTCCGAACGCTCTAAATATCTATTCAACCAAAATAATGAATCTGCTATTCTACTTAACATAAATACTTTTTTATTAATCAATAATCCAAGTGTCTTTACTTCCACCACCTTGTGAAGAGTTAACAACCAAGGACCCTTTTTTAAGTGCTACCCTTGTTAGTCCACCAGGCACAATTTCAATGCCAGATGGTCCACATAATGCATAAGGTCTTAAATCCACATGACGTGCTTGAATTTGTCCATCTATAAAACAAGGCACAGTTGACAACTTCACAATAGGTTGTGCAATAAATTCTCTTGGAGATTCTTCTACTTTCTTTCTAAATAATTTTACTTCTTCATCTGTTGTATTATTACCCATTAACATTCCATATCCCCCCGATTGATTGGTTCCCTTTATTACCATATTATTTATATTTTTAAATACATAGTCTACATTATCCTTTTCAATAAAGGAATAAGTAGGCACATTAGGTAAAATAGGCTCTTCGTTTAAATAATATTTTATCATGTCGGGCACATAAGCATAAACGGCTTTGTCGTCTGCAACACCTGTACCAACTGCATTTACAATAGCAACATTGCCTTTTCGATAAGCACTTATTAATCCAGGAATACCTAAAATACTATCAGACTTAAAAGTAATAGGATCTAAAAATTCATCATCCACCCGACGATAAATTACATCTACTTGTTGCAATCCTCTTGTAGTTTTCATATACACTTTGTGATTATTAACCACCAAGTCTCTACCTTCTACTAATTGAATACCCATTTGACGCGCTAAAAAAGTATGTTCATAATAAGCCGAATTAAAAATGCCTGGCGTTAGAATTACAACATTAGGGGCTTTTACATGTCTTGGAGATAAAGACAATAAAATGGAGTGAAGCAATAATGGATAATTGTTTACCATACGTACTTGATTCTTAGTAACCATCTCTGGAAAGATTCTTTTGGTCACTTCTCTATTCTCCAACATATAAGACACTCCCGAAGGCGTTCTTAGATTGTCTTCCAAAATATAAAACTTGCCATCTTCTCCTCTTATTAAATCAATGCCCGAAATATGTACATATAAATCATGTGGCACGTTAATCCCAAATACTTCTCTAGTAAAATGAGGGCAGGAAGCAATTAGCCAAGAAGGAATAATTTTGTCTTTTAATATTTGTTGATTGTGGTAAATGTCTTTTAAAAAAAGATTTAATGCTTTTAACCTTTGCTTGATACCTGACTCTATTTGCTCCCACTCCTTTGATGTAATGATACGCGGGATGATGTCAAATGGAAAAATACGCTCAATACCCTCATTATCACTATACACTGTAAACGTAATCCCTTGATTCATAAATAGTTCGCCTGCCTGTAGATGCTTTTGATCTATTTCAGTCATTGGCAAATTTGCTAAGGCATCAAATAGGGGTTTATAATGATCACGCACCTGTTGGTCGCCCATCATTTCATCCCAAGTGTTGCCTTTTACATAGTTAGATAGCATTTCTTGAACCGTCATACGCAAAGGTTTAAATAAAAAATGGTTGCTACCCCCTTTGTATTCTAAAGAGAGTGCAACCAATAATATCAAATATAAGATTTTTATTTAACTCAAAGCCTACAAGGACGCTGGGACTATTTGATCAAGGGCAATATTTGATATTGCTGCTTTGTATTGGCCTGGATCTTGTTTTTTGAATAATAGGCAGGAAAGTACTCGTCATTAGCCCACAATTTCAAAAGGTTGCCGTAAAATGGACTCCTTACATCTCCAGATTGACCTGGTGTATTAATCATAAGTGTTTGATCCCAGTCCTTAGTATCCATTAATACCCTAAAGCTTGCTCCACTTTGTTGGTTTTCGGCACTTCCGGTAGAGCCCACTGTGTATCCATTGCCTCCTCTAGGATAAGATGCCAGGTTTAATTTTTGCTTGGTAACCGAATCGGTCCATTGTGCTAAAGGATGTTCAAATTTAATATGCTTATATTTTTCTTGTCCATAAATCCAATCAGAAGTTTGATTTCCCAACTTTGATTTCATTTTATTTACAGCCTGTACAAAACAATTTTTTAAAAAATTATTTCTGTTCACAATCCCTTGGTCACCAAAATATTTTGTGGGATTTTGCAAATGCTCAATGACTTTAGATAATTGCATGCTAACAAAACTTTTTATTTCATCTGGAATGAATAATTTACTAGCCTCGTTCATTATTTCTTTTTCCCACATTACATATAAACCAGCTACTATACTTTCTTTATTTAATACAAAATTCCATTGTAATATTAAATTTCTCAATGAGTCTTCTAAATTATTTGAACATTTTATATCCGCTAAATATGGAACTAGCTTAGATGCAGGAACCGAATAATAATCGGTTTGTAATGCAGCCATATCTTTAATAGTGATGTTATTTTTTTCGGCTAACACCGAATTAATTCTTGCTGCCCTAAAAGGATCTGACCAAGTATAACCTACCGCATCCCAATGGGAATAGTCATTTGGCGTTACATTGTTATTTGCAGTGGCAAAATATCCTTTAGCGGGGTTTAATAAATGTGGTCGTTCCTTAATTGGCAAATAGCCACTCCACTCATACCTACCATCTCCGGGCACAGGAACATATCCACTAAAGTTTTTTCTTATGGGGACAATGCCTACTGCTTGCCATCCTGTATTTCCTTTCTTGTCTGCCCATATCATATTTTCACCAGGTATATGACTATAGCTACAAGCATCTCTAAAACTTTCCCAGTTTTTAGCTTGATCAATTCTTAATGATGCTAAATAAGGAGCGCCGCCTGGTTCCATCCAAGCACATTTCATTGCGTATGCTTTATGATGAATACTGTCTACATACATTAATGGACCATGCACTGTATACTGCAAATTCACAATTTTATTTTTTTCGTTTTTTACTGCAATCGTGTCCAAAATATTTTTCACATTAACCCACGCACCCTTATACCAATATTGTTGATGATTCTTTGGATTTAAATCATACACAAATATATCTTCACCATCGGTTTCGTAAATGGTTAAACCCCAAGCGCCATATTCATTATGACCTATGGAAACACCTGGTATCGTTGGCTCTCCACCGCCAATTACATTCCATCCTGGTGCCACCAAGTGAACAATGTATCTTAAAGAGGGAAGTGCAACTTTTCTATGGGGGTCATTCGCTAACAAAGGAAATCCACTTGCTGATTTATTTCCACTAACAATCCAGTTATTACTTCCTTCCATTTCCTGGTCTGATAAATAAGGTTCTATAATTTTTCTTTTATTTAGTGCAGGCAGGGACATCACATCGTCCTCATCCTGTTCTGCTAAATCATTTTTTGAAAACACCACTTCTGTTCTATAAGCATTATATAATTCCAAAATGTCATCATTCAATAATAATCCATCTATCGCACTATCTAGTCTAATATTTGGATCCTTTGGATGAAACCACATTATGTCCTTCACTTTTTTATCTCCTACTTTAGCCACCGCCCTTCCTAAATTCAATTCCTGCGTACTATTGCCCAATAATCCCTGATGTCTTGATATGACTACGTCAGCGGTCCATTGCTGAGGTTTAATGTTGAGCAATTTAAATTCAATTGGTAAATTTTCGGGATGTTGATTTGCTTCTTGTATATATGCATTTACACCATTGGTGTATGCTTGTATAATCGAAACGCCATGAGGATGGTAATGATTAAATTCTTTTTCAAGCGCTCCTCTAAACTTAAATAATCTAGTTCCAATATCTCGCTTTAACTCACGAGCACCCAATATTTCAGCAACGGTTCCGGTAGCTTGTCTGCGCCAAACCTCAAATTGAAACAATCTATCCTTTGCAGCACAATAACCTTGAGTAAAAAATAAATCATGTTCGTTGTTGGCATAAATATGATTCACACCCCACTTGTCTCTTAAAACTTCAACCTTATCTATAATACCCTTTACAACTAGCTTTGACTTATTTTGTGCAATTAGATTAGTGCTAAAGAAAATCACTAAAAAAAGAAGTTGAGCTATTTGTTTCATATACTTGTTTTACGACTATTAAATTAATCATTAATTCATAAAAAAACCACTTCAAATAAATGAAGTGGTTAAAATTTGTTTTTAGATAAGTAATGCGCTTTAAAAATATTATAATAACAGTGTAGTTGGTATTTTGTATTCAGTAATTTTAAAACGTCCGGTTTCTTTGATGTCTTTGAATCCTCCTTTTACATCAATTAAATGATCAAATCCTCTTGCTTTTAAAATCGAAATGAAAATCATTGAACGATAACCTCCAGCACAGTGTACAAAATAAGTTTTATCCTTATCAATCATTGCCATGCTGTCGTTAATAAAATCTAAAGGTGCGTTAATGGCGCCTTTGATATGTTCGCTTTTGTGTTCAGATGCTTTACGTACATCTAAAATTAAAGTTGTTGCGTCCTGTGTTGATTGATCTGCTAAATCATTTGCAGAAATTGATTTAATATAATCTACTTCTTTACCAGCATTCTTCCATGCATTAAATCCACCTTGTAAAAATCCAATGGTATAATCATATCCTACGCGCGCTAGTCTAGTAATTACTTCGGACTCGCGACCCTCCTCTGTTACTAATAAAATTTCTTGTTTAATATCTGGTATCATGGCGCCTACCCAAGGAGCAAAATTTCCATCAATACCAATATTAATAGCGTTAGGAATAAATCCTTTTGCAAAATCCTGTGCATCGCGTGTATCCAATATTAAAGCACTTGTTTCATTTGCCGCAACTTCAAAAGCATCAGCCGTAAATGCATGTTGTCCTCTTGCTAAAACATCATCGATGCTATCATAGCCTTGAATATTCATCATTACATTTAATGGAAAATAACCCGGAGGTGCTACTAAACCATCTAAGACCGCTTCAATAAATTCTGATTTAGTCAAATTGGGTGCTAAAGCATAATTGGTTGCTTTTTGATGTCCCAGTGTATCCTGTGTTTCCTTACTCATTTTTTTACCACAAGCACTACCAGCACCATGTGCAGGATATATTACAATATCATCAGCCAATGGCATAATTTTATTGCGTAAAGAATCATATAAATGTGCAGCTAAAATATCTTGTGTTAATTCTGCTTTTACTTTTTGTGCCAGGTCGGGACGACCAACATCTCCAATAAATAAAGTATCTCCACTAAATAACGCCACCTCTTTTCCTGTCTCGTCAATTAATAAATAACAAGTACTCTCCATGGTATGGCCTGGAGTATGAAGCACTTTTATCTTAACCTTTCCTAGTGTAATTATTTCACCATCCTTTGCAGGATAAAAGTCAAATGAAGGCACTGCTGTTGGACCATACACAATTTTTGCGCCTGTTTTTTTAGCAAGATCTAAATGTCCAGACACAAAATCGGCATGAAAATGCGTTTCTAAAACATATTTGATTGTGGCTTTATCTACTAGGGCTCTTTGAATATAAGCATCTACTTCTCTTAATGGATCGATGATAGCAACCTCTCCATCGCTCATAATATAATAGGCACCTTGCGCAAGACATCCTGTATATATTTGCTCTACTTTCATATCATTCGTTTTAATAATTCTGTTTAAAGTTCTGCATTAAAATTAGCTTTTCTCGTGACAAATGTCACTTTTGTACAAAATTATAAATTAAGTGACAAATAGTACATAAATTGTACGCCATTAACGGGATGTTTGTAAAAATTTAATTCATGGAATTGTTAGGATATGCTGCTTCTATTATAATTGGAATTTCTTTAGGCCTTATTGGAAGTGGTGGTTCTATATTAACGGTGCCCGTTTTAGTTTACCTTTTTCATGTAGACCCTCTTTTAGCAACCACCTATTCATTGTGTATTGTGGGTGTAAGTAGTATTGCTGGTGTCATTTCGCGTTTAAGACAAAAATTATTAGACCTTAAAATTATTTTAATATTTGGAGCACCCTCTATACTTGGCGTATTCTTAGCTAGAAAATATATACTTCACGCTATTCCTACACAGTTTACTTTATTTCAAAGTATGGTAGTTAGTAAGAGTAGTTTTATAATGGTGTTCTTTGCAACCTTAATGTTGGCTTCTGCCATCTCCATGATTCTAGGTAAAAATCAAAAAGAGATTGAAGGGCAAAAACCGGTTTACGGCTACTCGCTTTTGTTTGTAGGATTGGCCGAGGGTTTGGTGACTGGTATCGTTGGAGCAGGTGGTGGGTTTTTAATAATACCCGCCTTGGTTATTTTAGGAAAGCTACCTATGAAAAAAGCAATTGCGTCTTCCTTATTTATTATTACTATAAAATCACTTGTAGGATTTGGTGGTGATCTAATGCACGTTAATGTTGATTGGAAATTCTTGTTAAGTATTATCGTCTTAGCTACCCTAGGTATCATTACTGGAAATTACTTAAACAAAAAAATGGATGGCGCTAAGTTAAAGAAAGGCTTTGGCTGGTTTGTACTTAGTATGTCACTAGTAATTCTATTTGAACAATTTTTCGCTTAGTATTGAAGTAAGGCTATTTTAAAGCGAAAATATTTTTTGCATTAATACCCACTTTTCGCCAGGCTTTGCAATTGGTAATGCTTTTTGATACTCCCACATGGTTTGTTCCCATTGTTGCACAATTTCATTTTTTGAATCCATAATTGCTTTTTGCTCAAAGCTAAAGTCGCTACTTGCTTCTATAATCATAAACAACCTATTCGCAATTCTATAAATTTCTAAATGTTGGATTCCTGAATTTTTTATGGAGTCTACAATTTCTGGCCATACCGATTGATGGTATTCGTCGTAAGCCGCAATTAATTGCGGATCGTCTTTAAGATCTAATGCTAAACAGTATCTCATTATATTAAATTTTTTCGACGAATTTTTATTTGAATGGAATTAGCAATAGGGGTGTCACTTACTAAAATTAAATAACCTCCACCACCAGCACCAGAAAGTTTGTGACCCAAGGTATTTGTACTTAGTCTTTTGATACTCTTCATTAATGACTCATCCACCATATTGGGAAACATGTGAACCTGAGCTTCAAAAGAAGCAGTAAATGATTTACCAAACGAAACTAAATCTCTTTGCAAAATACTTCTCCAACATGCTTCTGCAGCATCTGCCAATGCCTTTGCAGCTAGCTCAGATATATTGGTATTTTTTAAAACATCATACTCATTGTTTCGTGGATCTAATGGAATAAGATGCAAATGACTTTCAATCCAAGATAAAATTTCTTCATCCTCTATAGGCTCAATTGTGTGAGGCCAATAAGACCCATCATAATTTAGTTTGTTCAAACCAGGCATTATAATTCCTAATGCATCCTGTGATCCAGCAATGTTTTTTGTGCCTGGAGGATTTTCGTAACTAAATAAGATTTTAGCTAATTGTTCATTGTCACCTTCGGGCAATTGTGCCTTCCATAATTCAATGGCTTTATTTCTTGTACTACTAGACATGCCACTTCTGTTATTAAACTCAATAGTAGGCTCGATAGAAATGGTTAATACAGCACCAGGATATAAATTATTTACATATGGCTGATCCAACCATCCTCCAGCTAAATCAATCCTAAATGGAATTATAGAATTAGTTCTTAAACTTGTTGTAGATCTTACTGGTAAACCTTCACTAGGTATGCGCTCTAATACTTTATAATCTATATGTAAAGACTTACACAAGGCCGCTTTTGCAGGTGTATTGCCATCTTCATTCACTACAAAAATGTTGGGTTTGATATCTAAAAGTTCTTGATCAAAATCCAGTATGCCCGACCCTTTATTAATTCTACATTCCTTGACGCATCTTAAAGCCTGAATCATATACCTTCTCTCATCCTGGGTAATGATTGGATACCTTCCTTTTAAATCATGAACCGTATGATCCGATCCAATACACACATATAAATCCCCATAAGTAGCAGCCTGCTCCAAAAAAGCAATGTGACCACTATGTAGCAAATCAAAACAACCACTTACAAAAACCTTATTCATTCAAATTATTTTTATTCCCGTAAACAAATGCTTCCATTACGCGCATGGATTGCAATGCATCATCCGTAGTACAAGGGTTTTCTCCTTTTCCTAAAAAGAAAGTTACTACTTTTTCAATTAGGTTTTGCTGGTTGTGCACGGGAGGTTCAAATTCAATATGCTCCGTAATTCCTTTTCTAATAAGTGTAATGACATGGCCAAATACTGGAAATTTAATACTCCCTTGTGTTCCAATAATTATAAAAGTATCCTGCTCTTCCTCATTTGCATCTATTGCAAAACACCAGTCTCCAGTAAAATGAACACCATTTTCCATTTGCATTTCACCGTGCACTGTATCCTCAACTAAATACAATCCAGATTTATTAAATGAAGTGCCGTGATAAGTAATTGCATTACCGAAAAAATAAAACACTAGGTCTAACTGATGTGGTGCAAGATCATAAAAAAAACCACCACCAGCTTGGGTTTTATCTACTCTCCAATTATTTATGTAATAAGAAGCTGGTCTTGCTTTTTTGTGCATCACTATTTTCACATTTGTAATCTTGCCAATTTCATTGCTTTCTAATAATTCTTTAACTTTTAGAAAAAGCGGTAATTGTCTTCTATAATGTGCAATAGATAATTTTCCATTCAATTCATTCGCTACTTTCTGCATATGTAAACAAGCTCCAACTGTCGTTGCCATTGGCTTTTCTACATACACGTGCTTGTTAGCCCTCAAAGCTTCAATAGCATATAGTTCATGCACATGGGGAGGCGTAGCAATATATACCGCGTCAATTTCAGGATGATGAATTAAATCTGATGCACTAGTAAAAGTATAAGGCACGTTATGTCTTAATGCATAATCTTTTAACAAAGACTCATCCCTTCGCATCACTGCCATAAGTTTAGAATTAGGCACCTTATTAAACGCAGGGCCGCTTTTAACTTCAGTGACATTGCCACATCCAATAATACCCCATCTAATTAAGCTCATGATGCGTAATAATTAGTTAAGGTATTTCTTAAACCAGTCCAAATGACTATTGTATCTGTGGACTAAATAACTTGGTACGCGTATTCCGTGATGCTGATTAGGATAAATGATTAGTTGTGTAGGTGTACCCACCGACTTAAATGCTTGATACATTTGTTCGGCACCAACCACTGGCACATTAAAGTCGGCCTGACTAGCCATAAATAAAGTAGGGGTTTTTATTTCTTTTACTTTAAAGAAAGGATATGAAACGTCTAACCACTTTTGTATATTTTCCCATGGCTTTCCCAACTCTGGTTCATACTGACTTATATATTGGTCTGTACCATAAAAAGAAAGCATTAATGAACTACCAGCACCACTTACTGCCGCTTTAAAACGATGATCGGTTGCAATGGTATAATTGGTTAAGATACCTCCATAACTCCAACCTGCAATGGCCATTTTATTTTCATCCGCAACCCCCATTTTAATTAAATAGTCTGCAACGCCAATAATGTCCTTCACTTCTTTGTTTCCCCAATCTCCATAAATGCATTTGGTATAATTTGCTCCGCGACCACTACTACCTCTATAATTCACTGCCGCCACAGCATATCCAGCTGCTGCGTAAATTTGTCTTGTTAAGTCAAAAGAATATTCATCCTGTGCAACAGGACCACCATGAATAAATAAAACTAAAGGGAGCTTTTTTGCATTGCTATCTGGTAAATACAAGATACCATTTACTTTATTTTGGTCACTAGCTAATGCGGAAAACCCTTTCACGTATACCTTTTGAATACTATTCACAAAACTATCTTGCACATGACTAATCTGCTTAAAACCAGTTCCTTCATTTAAATATATTTCAAAGGGTTTGTTAGGCGTGCTAAACAAAGCCGCAATTTGTCCTTTGTCATTTATATG
>CANFLP010000052.1 GCA_947447835.1 Bacteroidota bacterium | reverse complement strand
TAGCATAAGTTGAGATTTTAAGTGGCAAATTTACTACTTTTACACACTTTAAAAGATTTAATAGTGGCCAACAGCATTCATTTATTACCAGATCATATTGCCAATCAAATTGCGGCAGGCGAGGTTATTCAAAGACCCGCTAGCGCCGTTAAGGAGTTATTGGAAAATGCGGTAGATGCAGGGGCCACCGAAATTAAACTAATTATAAATGATGCAGGGAAAGCCCTTATTCAGGTAATAGATAATGGCAAGGGAATGAATCCCATTGATGCACAAAACGCTTTCGCTCGTCATGCTACTAGTAAAATCAGCTCCATTGAGGATTTGTTCCAAATTAGAACCATGGGTTTTAGAGGAGAAGCCCTTGCTTCCATAGCAGCGGTTGCTCAAGTAAGTTTAAAAACAAGACAAGCCGAGGATGAAATTGGCACTAGTGTGGTGATTGAAAATAGCCAAGTGAGTGAAACAAGTCCAGTTGCCTGTCCAGTAGGTACTAATATTAGCATGAAGAACTTATTCTTTAATGTACCTGCAAGACGTAATTTCTTAAAAAGTAATTCAGCCGAACTAAAACATATTATTGAAGAGTTTACAAGAGTTGCATTAGCCTTTCCAGAAATATATTTTAGTCTTACTAATAATGGACAAGACGTTTTTCATTGGGAGTCAGGCAGTTTTAAACAAAGAGCCATACATGTGCTTGGCAATAGTTATCAAGCCAAGTTGGTTGCAGTGGGAGAAAAAACCGACTACCTAACTATTTCGGGATTTGTAGGAAAGCCGGAGACTGCCAAGAAAACAAGAAGCGATCAATACTTTTTTGTGAATAGACGTTTTATTAAAAGCGCTTATTTGCATCATGCCATTGCAAATGCATTTGACGGTTTAATACCTAAAGAGAGTTTCCCAAGTTATATATTATACATAGACGTAGATCCTTCTAAAGTAGATATTAACGTGCATCCTACTAAACAAGAAATTAAGTTCGAAGACGATAAAATTATTTACGCATTTGTACAGGCAGCTGTGAAACACGCACTAGCACAATTTAGTATAGCACCTTCATTGGATTTTTCATTAGATGCCAATATTCAACAATTGGATGCAATACAAAAACCTTTCTCGGAACAACAACGAAATAATACAGCAAGTAGTTCCTTGTATACTGGGTTCACGCAAAAAAATCAAGCCCATTTTATACCAAGAGTAAGTGAGGCTGAGCGTAGTGAATGGAAAAGTTTTTTTTCAGATATTCCCTCAACTGATAACCAAAATGGCCTGACTGAAAACAATAATGAAAACTTTATTGTCAAGTCTTCGTCAATGGGTTTATATAAAGAGTCAGAAGGATTAACAATAAACGAGGATGCAACACTTTTGCAAATAAACAACACTTATATTCTTGCTCCAGCACAAGCAGGATATATTTTGGTGCATCAGCAATTAGCACATGAGCGTGTCTTGTATGAAAAATATCAAAAGGCAAGCGTACAACCTCATGCTACACAAAAAAGCTTGTTCCCTGTTGTATTAGAACTAAGTGTCGCAGATGCTATATTATTAGAGGAGATTATTGAAGATCTTGCTATCATTGGATACGAGATAGAGCCTTTTGGACAAAATAGTTTTATTATACAAGGCATACCTGCCGATGTGATTTCGGGTAATGAGAAAAATGCAATTGAACTTTTATTAGAACAGTTCAAGCATTTTAGTGGAGATATAAAATTTAGCAAACGCGAAAAATTAATTCGATGTATGGCTAGACAATCTGCTATCAAAGCTGGACAATCACTAAATCAAAAGGAAATGCATGGTTTGATTGAATCCTTATTGGCTTGCGATACGCCTATCGTAACCGCAACAGGCGCTCCAACTTACATTGATTTTAAGGAAGCCTACCTAGATGGCTTATTTACAAAATAATCAAAGCATTTTGAAATGCGGTATTAAATTACTTAGTACTTACTCATTATAGAGGTCAAGTACTCCTCAACAGCATGTCTAACAGGATAAGTTGTAGGACTCACGTGATTTGCCACTAAGACGGAAAACAATAATCTTGTTCCTTTGTTAGTAATGATATAACCACTAAAAGCAATCTGATTACCCAAAGTACCTGTTTTAGCATATAATACTCCTGGAATATTTTTATAGTAAGACGACAATCCACCTTTTCCACCTTGAGCAAAAACAGCTTTAATTCTTTCTATTGAAAAACTAGATTCCATTTGTTGCAAGAGGGCAATATAGTTTTCTGGAGTCGTTAAATTAAATCTGCTCAATCCGCTTCCGTCCGCCCATGATGGCTTTTGTGGGAATATCGAAAAATCAGTTTTTAAAATCGTATCAATAGCAGCTGCGTCATCCATTGTCCCCAATAATTGCTGACTAGTCATTAATAATACTTGTTCTGCAAAAAAGTTATCGCTACGATTCATCATTATTTTTAACAAGCTGTCAGTTGGTACTGTTTTGATAATGCTTGTGCTTATTTGATTCCAACCCTTTTGAATAGCAATTGGGAAGGCAGGATGTAGACTATCTTCAATAAGAGATTTTGCTAAAGTATAATTAGCACCAGTAATAAATGGAACCTGTTGCTCAGGATTTTTGATAGCATTAGGTAGGGCAAAAAATTGGTTGCTTAATTTTTCGCGAGACCACACAGTATAATTTGTAGGTATTGTTTGGTTTTTTACAAGTAAGCTGGGCTGTACTTGAATCCCATCTATTTTCTTTGTAACAGTTAGTACATTACCATACACATTTAATCTATTCCTTTCCGGCTGGTAGTCCTCTGCATAATCATCCCAAGACCATCCTCTTCCAAAAGCTTCAAATTTATCTTCCTTTGTTGGCAAACAAAACACAATTTGCTTTTTTGTAGATTTTATTAAATCAGCAACTGGCTGATAGGCGAAATCTGGATGTAAAAAACTCGGATCACCCAATGGCATTAAGAAAATAGAGTCCTTGTTTTCTGCAAATTGCCAACCGGGAATAGAGTCTTTTAAGTACTTCATTCCTAAATAACAAGACTGAATCTTAGTGTTACTTGCAGGTGTGAAATAACGATCACTTTGGTATTTGTCTACCCACTGTTGCGTTGACTCATTGTAAACAGCAATTCCAACATGTGCTCCTTTTAAAGATGCAGCATTCAATAATGTTTTTTGTGCTTTTTGGATACTACAAGCCGACAATGACAACATTGCAGCTATAACTATTAATTGTAATGGAGTATTTACTCTCGTTCTAAAGCTCTTAACCATCTTTCGGGAATTTCGTTATTGGAAGCTACTAAATAATCTTTATAACTACAAGGGCACCACTGCTCATTGTGTAATTGCATCCACCAACGACCCGTACTTTTACTTTGTAAAAACTTGGTTTCAATATCTGAGAAAGCAATATGAAATTCTTTAAATCTATCCGTATCAGATAAAGGAGATTCTTTTTTTCCTTTTTGCACACCATCTACAATATACCAAATCATTTGTGCCATTTGTATAGCAGTTAAACCCTTATGGTCAAGTTCTGATTGATAACCAAAAAGCCCAATGGTGCTGGTTTTCCAACTCATTCCAGCGTATTGCATTAGTACACAAGCTTCTTCGCCATTAAACCCATTGGGGGTTACTAAGTTAGCTGGTGCTTGTGCATTTTGAATTGCACTGATATCAAAACTCATGATATGACTATCTCTAACAACGGGCTCCATCTCTTCTATATTCTCTCTCACTTTGCCTAATCTAAAGCAATCAAATCTTAATTTATCAATCGTTTCCAACATATGCGGGTGCATAAAATAACTTTGGAAACCTATGTGTGCGTAATGATTTAAATGATTAGGCAATCCTGTAAAAAGCTCTTCTAAAAAATGATCCGATGGCAATCTTGCCTCTAAATCCAAGTCAATTTTCGCATCTACTACAACGGCATTCACTAAAGTTGGGATAGATGTATAGGCGTGGTATTGGGCAAGCGTTAAATCGTGTGAACCTCCGATGATGACTACTTTCTTATTTTGCAAAATAAGCTCCGAAATCACAGTTCTTAAGGCTGCGTAGCTATCTTGGATTGACTGCCCAAGCTTTACATTTCCAATATCTGCAATTGTTACTTGAACATGCCAGTAATATAATGAATACAAAGCAGCTCTAATAGCATCAGCTGCCTCATGGCCATTTAAAGGGAAGCCAGCACCTCTACATTCTCCCGCTCCAATAATAACTATATCAGCGTCTGAAATATCAGGTAATTGACCATCATTCACTTTAATATGCTTACCCAACTGGGTATCCCTATATCCCTCATCCTTTGAAAGTAGGTCCAAATTTATAGGTTCAACAAAATCTTGTATCGACGACAGTGACATGAGCTTGAATTAACTATAGCTAAAACGTCAAAACTGGCAAAAGATTGTCTCAATAAAGGGCTAATCTTGGAATTTATACCCCACACCCCTAATTGAAATAAAATGAATAGGGTTACGGACGTCCTGTTCAAAATATTTCCTAAAGCTTAGGATGAAATTGTCAATGGTACGGGTATTAGGAAAAACATTATACCCCCAAACGGTTTGCAAAATGCGCTCTCTAGCAACAACTGTGTTTTTATTGTCAATTAACAGTTTAAGCAACATGGCTTCTTTCTTTGTAAGTGTAATTTTTTCGCCAGTGTATGTTATTGCCTCCAAGGAATTAAAGTCAAAATGATTACCTGAAAAAGTATAATTGTCATTTGAAGGTGCTTGCAAAAAAGGATTGGATTTTTGGATTAGTTTAGCAACCCTTAATAATAATTCTTCTAAATTAAATGGCTTCGTCATATAATCGTCGGCACCCAATCTTAAACCCTGTACTTTATTAGCACTAGTGTTTTTTGCACTTAAAATTAAAATGGGGGTTTGATTATTTTTCAAACGCACCATTTCAGTAATAGAAAAGCCATCCAAATTTGGCAACATCACATCCAATATAATCAAGTCAAAATGCGCTTGCTCTATTTGACGCATTGCTTCGGGACCATCATAAGCCGAGCTCACATCATAACCTTCTAAATTTAGATTTAATTTCAAAGCATCATGTAAATGCACTTCGTCCTCTACTAATAAAATTGAATGTTTTTGCATCTTAGTTTGCTAAATAAGTAAATGTAAATATACTGCCTTTAGGCTCATTGGGAAGCACTTCCAATTTAGCATTGTGAAATGCAGCAATGCGCTTACACAAATATAGACCAAGCCCTGTACCCTTTGTAGACCTTGTATACTCGGCACCTACTCTATAAAATTTTTCAAATATTTTTTCTCTGTCAGTAATTGGAACACCGACTCCTTGGTCTTTTACTGCGAGTTTAATATGCGCCCCTTGTGTAGTCAATTGAATTGTGATAATTGTTCCCACTGCAGAATACTTAATAGCATTGTCAATTAAATTATTAACTAATAATTGAACCAATACGGACTCCCCCTTTAGCATAATATCATCCTGAATCTCATCTACAAAATTCCTTTCTGGGAATCGATTCTTAAACCCCTGCACCGTGCTACTTACAATGTATGAAAAATTGACTACCTGTGCATTGGATTGATATTGGCCCATGTCCAATTGAGATGCCAATAAAATATTGTTACATAAATTATCAAGTCGCTGGGTTTCCAATAAAGAAATCTCTAGCATTTTTTTTTGTTGCGCTGCATCTAAATTTCGCTTAAGCAGGGTCTCAATATTTAATTGCGTGATGGCAATAGGCGTCTTTAATTCATGCGTAACAGCCATCATAAAATTTTGCTGTTGATTTGAGTAACGTATTTGTTGTATTAATGACCTGTATACATAAATAGCACCCAATAAAAATAAACACAGTATAGTTAATCCTTCGCCAATATATTGTTTATTCTTTCTTAATTGAAAATCCTGAATCGCATGTACTTTTTGTGCTAAAATGGGGTCATTAGATTGCATCGTCCCATATTGTACATTGGCAATTTGATCATTTTGTTTAACCAATGTAACATACCACCAAATAAAGGCAGCAACCATATAGGTTAAAAATAACCAATACACCACCCTTACAAATTGAAGCTTATTTATTTTTAGCAAACGGCTAATCATGGTTTCACTTTTTCAACTCTAATACCAGTTGATAATATATTATCTAAGGGGTCTTCGCGCATGGTATGCTGAAGGGTAAATTTATAAACACCTTTTTTGAAATGAACAGGCTCGACACTTATGGGAATTCTTTGGTCATAAATATCATCCATCCCTGTTCCTAGCCAACCTTTTTCGTCATCCGCTAAATTTAAATTAAGCGACTGTTTTGAAACGGAGTCATTAGGTGATGTAGTGTTTAATTGAAGCCAGATATTTTTATAATGGTAGGCATTATGATGTCTAATTACAAAAAACACTTTATAAGCAGCAGCAGTGTCAGTTATTGAAAATTGATATTCATTGGCTTGTTTTGAAGCCCAATGATGGTCGGGGTATATAGTGCTTTGCTCGAACAATTGCTTGGTTTGACAACTGTTCATTATTACAATAACAAATAAGGAACCTGCGATAAATGACAAACGACTACCCATCTTCTTATAATACATTTAAAATTTGCTCTTTTGCTTTTTCTAATTCATCCTTCATTAAAATTACAGCCTTTTGAATTTCTATATCATTAGCCTTAGATCCAGTAGTATTAATCTCTCTCCCCATTTCTTGCAGAATAAAAGAAAGCTTTTTGCCCTTAGATGGTTCTTTTTCTTTTAATACCTCTTTAAAATATTCGCAGTGATTAGTTAGCCTAACCTTCTCTTCAGAAATATCAATTTTTTCGATATAATAAATTAATTCCTGCTCTAAACGATTTGTGTCATACTTGTCTGAGCCCACATTTTGCTCCAATAATTTAACCAAGCCTTCTTTAATTTTAACACGTCTATTAGGCTCATGAACTGCAATGCTAGCTTGTTGTGCTTCAATAGCAGCAACTCTTTCTAGTAAATCTTTTTCAATTGACTTGCCTTCCTCTTTACGATAGTTATTTAAGTTCTCGATAGCTATTTGCAATAAATCTGAGATGGCCTTCCATTCTTCATCCGTAATTATTTCACTTGTAGAAGAAACAACGTCTGGTAATTTCAGCAATGTACTTAATAAGTTTTCTTTTTCAATACCTAACTCATTCGCTAATTCAACAATGGGTTGGTAATACGACTTAGCCATCGCAATATTGATGCTAACAGGCTTGGACACTCCATTCGATTTAACCGAAATAGAACATTCAACACTACCCCTTTGCAAGCTTTCATTTAGCTTATTGCGGATTTCAATTTCATATTGTTTAAGTAAAGAAGGAATATTAAGACGCAAATCAAATTGCTTGCCATTTAATGACTTTACTTCAATTAAAAATGTCTTGTCCTTAAAAGCTACTTCAGCCCTGCCATAGCCTGTCATTGAATGCAACATAATGATACCTTTTGTTAATGAATAAAGGTATTAAATTATAGGGAAGCTTGGGCATTTTTTAAAAATCAATGCCAATGAAATTTTTCTTCTTTTGTTGGTATTGTATAAAGTCAAAAGTGTACAATTTACCCGGTCTATGGGTAACATGGGTCTCCATTTCATCCGTATCATTTAAGAAGCCCATTGAAGCAAACTTCTTTCTAAAATTTCGTCTATCTAACTTTACATCCAAAATAGCCTCATACACATTTTGAAGTTGTCTTAAAGAGAATTTTTTAGGGAGCAAGTTAAAGGCCAATGGATGTTCTTGAATACGTTTTCTCAACCATTGTGTACAGGTATCCAAAATTTGCTTATGATCAAAAGCCATCTCGGTAATTTGGTTAACTCTATGCCATTTTAACTCATTGTCGTGTAAAAGGAGTTCGTGGTGTTTGCTATTTAAAAGGGATGCGTAAACGGTTGTAACCACCCTACCGCCAGGATGTCGATTAGGTTCACTAAAAGTATGCACTTGCTCTAAAAACACGTCATTCATCCCCGTCCTTTGTTTCAAAACTCTATTAGCTGCCGTATCTAAATCCTCGTTAGATTGAACATTATCCCCCAATAGAGATAATTGTCCATGAAATTGAGCTAAATCGCTTTTAATAAGCAATACTTTTAATGAATTTTCATCAAATCCAAATATCACACAATCCACGGTCAATGGCACTGTAGGATAGGAGTATACTAACTCCATGGCATCTTTGTCTTCTATTGCCAAATTAGTGGCAATAGACTTATTTGGGTCTATCATAAGCATTCGTAAAATAAAAGCAATCGAAACCCAAAATACGAAATAAAAGAATAAAACAATTTGTATTTTAGCAGACATTTAAAAGCATGTACACAAAAGCACACATACAAAGCCTTCAATTAGTTACGAAAGAATTCTTAGAAAGCCCACATAATATTAGTTTGGAAGCACTCAGAAAGGTGCTAAAATTTCATGAATACCAGTATTATGTTGCTGCCGAACCACTTATTAGCGACTATGAATATGACTTACTATATCAACAATTAGTGTCATTGGAGGCCGCATCTCCTAATTTAGTTACAATTGACTCTCCTAGTCAAAGAGTAGGGAATAGCCTGAATAATAATTTTGAGACTGTGCCACATTTGGTACCCATGTTGAGTTTGGAGAATAGTTATAATGCCGAGGACCTAAATGATTTTGACCGAAAAGCACGTGAGGGTGCTCAATTAGAAAGTATCACTTATTGCGTAGAGCCAAAATTTGATGGAGCTAGTATTTCCTTGGTATATGAAAACGACTTATTGATTCGTGCGTGCACGCGTGGCGACGGTGTGGCAGGGGAAGATATTACACAAAACATTAAGCAAATCAGGTCTATCCCTTTAAGTATACCACTTTCTGAATATGGCATACAGCAAATGGAAATTAGAGGGGAAGTGATCATGAGCAAAAAATCGTTTGATGATTTTAATGAAAAATTAAAATCAAAACAACTTGCTACGCTAGCCAATCCACGGAATGCTGCAGCGGGCAGTTTAAGAATGAAGGATCCTAAGGAAGTGGCTGAACGAAATTTGGATGCATTCATTTACCACATTAGTTTCTATACATTGACTCTAGGGATAAATACTCCTGAACTTTTAAAAACACATAGCGGTGCTTTGGAGCTATTATGGAACATGGGCTTTAGATCCCCACAAAAAGAAAAGAAGATTATTTCCAATATCCATGGCGTAATAAATTTTTGTAATGACTTTGAAGCTGAACGCGATACACTACCTTATGAAATTGATGGCTTAGTGATAAAGGTCAATGACTTTGGATTACAAGAAAAATTAGGCATGACATCGCATCATCCAAGATGGGCTATTGCGTATAAATTTAAAGCGCGACAAGCTACTACCATTTTAGAAAATGTTGAATTTCAGGTGGGACGAACTGGCGCAGTAACACCTGTTGCAAAACTACAAGCAGTTGCAATTGGTGGCGTTACCGTTTCAAGTATCTCCATGCATAACGAAGAATATATTAAAGAAAAAGATTTACGATTAGGAGATACTGTAATTATTGAAAGAGCCGGTGATGTAATTCCTCAAATTGTACAATCTATTCCGGCATTAAGAAAAGGAACGGAACAAATCATTGAATTTCCAACTACCTGCCCTGTTTGTGATTATGCATTAGAGAAAGAAGAAACCGAAGCAGTATGGAGATGTAATAATCCATTATGCACTGCGCAGATAGTAGAACGCATGATCCACTTTGTGAGCAAGGATGCTATGGATATTAAAAGTTTTGGAGATGCTAATATTAGAAAGTTCTACGAAATGGAATTATTGAAAAGCATTCCACAAATTTATAATTTAGATTTTGAAATTATTGGAAAACTAGAGGGTTTTGGAAAGAAGAGTGTAGATAATTTAAAAGCCGCAATTGAAGCTTCTAAAACGCAACCGTTATACCGATTAGTTTATGCTTTAGGCATTCGCTTTGTTGGAGAAACCACTGCAAAAACTATTGCATCACATATTCACCATATTTTAGATTTAGAAAATCTGACCGAAGAGCAACTACAATCCTTTGAAGACGTGGGCATTAAAGTAGCGAAAAGCATTTTTCATTATTTCCACGAAGCAAAAAATATTGCACTCATAAAAGATTTAGAAGCCTTAGGATTAAATATGATCCAAACCAATACCACTGCTGTGGATGGCAACTTGTCAGGACTCAATTTTTTATTTACTGGAACACTAACCCAACTAAAACGCTCCGACGCCGAAGCCATGGTAGAAGCGCGTGGCGGTCATATATTAAGCGGCGTGAGTAGTAAGTTAAATTACTTAGTAGTAGGCGAAGACGCAGGAAGCAAGTTAGAAAAAGCAAAAAAAATCGCCTCGATAAAAATTATAAGTGAAAGTGATTTTGTTGAACTAATTAATTAGTTAAATACATTTTGATTCTGAACTTTGAGTCATAGCGTTAAGAAATATATAAATCCGAGCGTTAAAAAAGTCTGCATGTCTGAGCACGAAGTGCGAGTTCAGACTTTTAGATCGTATTTATATATTTTAGCGGCCATGACGATAGAGAAGAATGAAATGTATTTAACTAATTTACAAACTAAATAATAATATAAAATACAACAATGCCACCCGTTTATGGGGTGGCATTGAAAAATCATAAGACGTTGTAAAAAACATGATTACATTTTCTAAATCATGTTTTTTGACAACAAGTACTCTGCAATCTGAACTGCGTTGGTAGCAGCACCTTTGCGCAAGTTGTCACTTACAATCCACATGTTTAAAGTTTTAGCCTGTGTTTCGTCACGACGTAAACGACCTACAAATACATCATCTTTTTCATGCGCCCATAAAGGCATTGGATAAAACTGAGCAGCGTCGTCTTGTTGAACCACAACACCAGGTGCAATAGCTAATTCAGCAATTAATTCTTTAAGATCAAATTCGTTTTCAAACTCCACATTCACGCTTTCACTATGACCACCCATTACTGGAATACGCACAGTTGTAGCAGTTACCTTAATAGTATCGTCTTGCATAATTTTGCAAGTTTCTTTAACCATCTTCATTTCCTCTTTAGTATAGCCGTTCTCTAAGAAAACATCAATTTGAGGAATGGCGTTTAAATCAATTTGATATTTATAAGCCATTTCATCCGCACCTAATTGCTTGCCAGCTCTTTCATTCATTAATTGATCCACTGCTTGCTTACCAGTACCAGTAACACTTTGGTAAGTACTTACAATAACTCTCTTAATTTTATATTTTGCATGCAATGGTTGTAAAGCCACTACCATTTGAATAGTAGAACAGTTAGGATTTGCTATGATCATATCCTCTGCTGTTAAAACACTAGCATTCACTTCGGGCACGACTAGTTTTTTTGTAGGATCCATTCTCCAAGCCGAAGAATTATCAATCACACGAATACCTGCAGCAGCAAATTTAGGAGCCCACTCGGTTGAAGTACCACCACCTGCTGAAAATATAGCCACGGCTGGTTTTGCAGCAATCCCTTCTTCCATACCAACTACCTTATACGCTTTCCCTTTAAATATTACCTCCTTACCTACAGAACGCGCAGACGCTACCGGAATTAATTCAGTTACTGGAAAATTTCTTTCTGCTAGTACTTGTAACATTTTTGTGCCTACTAGCCCTGTGGCACCTACTACTGCAACACGCATGGTTATTGGTTTTATTTTTAAAATTCTTTATTACACTGATAAAAGAAAAAAGCCTCCCAATTTCTTGGAAGGCTTCTGAGTATATTTATTCGCATACAAACAATCAGACCTTCCTCTTAGAGTGGTTTCTTAATTTGTTTTGTATGTTTATTTTTCATCATTGTGGAACAAAATTAATTGGATGGAATCACTTCACCAAATTAAACTAATTCAATTTCAAAGTTCACTAAAGAAACAAACGATTGTACGCGTTCCTTAATTTCGTCCATATTAATTTCAGTTA
>CANFLP010000051.1 GCA_947447835.1 Bacteroidota bacterium | reverse complement strand
CTTCCTAAAACCAATACAAAAGCAGTAGAGTATGCCATCAAAATGGGATTGGCTTGTGGCTGTAGTATAGCAGAGGATAATTATTTTGCACGCAAAAACTACTTTTACCCAGACTTACCAAAAGGTTATCAAATTTCACAACACACTACTCCTATTTGTGTAGGAGGTAATGTAATTATAAAAACTGCTGAAGGAGAAAAATCCATTCAATTAAATAGAATTCATTTAGAAGAAGATGCTGGTAAAAGCATTCATGATGTCTCTCCTACCCATACTTTAATTGACTTGAACCGTGCAGGCACACCCCTAATTGAAATGGTCACCGAACCTTGCCTTCATTCTGCCGAAGATGCATTCTTATACGTGACTGAAGTAAGGAAATTAGTTAGATGGTTAGGTGTATGTGATGGCAATATGGAAGAAGGTAGTTTAAGATGTGATGCGAATGTTTCTGTAAGATTAAAAGGAGATTCCGTGTTAGGTACAAAAGTAGAAGTGAAAAATTTAAATTCAATTCGTAATATTAAAAAAGCAATTGAATATGAGATTGAACGCTTAATTGAACTTAAAGAAACAGGTGGGACCATCATTCAACAAACCAGAAGTTTTGATGCAAATAACGACACTACCTTTTCAATTAGAGACAAGGAAGATGCAAACGATTATAGATATTTTCCTGATCCAGACTTAGCACCATTTCACTTAACAAGGGAATATATTAAGCGCATTGAAGCAACCTTACCAGCGTTACCTGCAACCTTAAAAAAGGAATGGAAAATAACTTATGGATTGCCCGACTATGATATAGACCAATTGTGTGAACATAAGGAAGAAGCCAATTTTTATATTGCATGGGCAAAACAAACTAAGCAATATAAAGCAGTTGCCAATTGGATTATAGGTCCAATTAGAGAGTATCTGCATGAAACCCATAGTAGCTATGATACATTGGAAAATACAATACCATATTTAGTAGAACTATTAGACTTAGTTGAATCAGGCCAATTAAATTTCTCTGTTGCTTCTGGGAAGGTATTTAAAGGGATTATGGAATCACCAATGTCACCAATACAATATGCACAAGAAAATAATTTACTTCAAACAAATTCAGCAGACGAAATTAGTAATTGGGTAGACGAAGTACTTGCTGCTAATCCTGACAAAGTAGCTGAATATAAAAAAGGTAAAAAAGGATTGATTGGCTTATTTGTAGGAGAAGTGAAAAAGAAAAGCAAAGGAAAGGCAGATCCAAAAATTAGTACACAAATACTAGAACAAAAATTATCACAATAAAAGATTTATATGAATTTAAAATCATTAGCAGGTATTATTTCTATTGCTGTATTTACATTAATTGGCTGTAAAGGTAAAAATGGAGAGAGCAGGTTTAGTGTAACAGGTACCATACAAAACGCGGCAAGTCAGAAACTTCTTTTACAAGAAGTTCCATTTGGCGGCAAACCTATTATTACATTAGATTCAGTCACTTTAGACGAAAAAGGGAAATATAACTTTGAATTTATTGCAAAACAGGAAGGATTGTATCGCATTGCTACAGAAAAAGATATGGAGATCATATTCATTAATGACGAAAATAATATTCAAATCAACGCCGATGCAACGAACTACCAATCATACACTGCAAAGGGTTCAAAAAATAGCGAGTCATTACTTAATTTTTTAAAGCAATACCGTAAAAAAGACTCTTCTATTTTTGCAACAATGTATACTTTGGATTTGTTACAAAAGCAAAAAGCAAAAGACAGTACTATTTATTATTTACAAAAACAGAGAGTTGAAAAAATAAATGAGCTAAATAGTTTTGTGCAGAGTTCATTAAATACGGCAACAAGTCCATCCATGATGTACTATGTATTAGGTCTTAGTTTAAGGTCTATGGAAACCGCACAGGTATTAGCTTTGGCTAAAGCTGCTGCCGAAAAAACAAAGGCTGAGCCTTTAGTTCAATTTAGTACAATGCTTAGCGCTCAAGTACAAGCCAATACAAAAACTACTGCTTTAACTATTGGACAACCTGCTCCAGAAATTGCATTAAATGACCCAACTGATAAAATAATAGCACTAAGTAGCTTAAAAGGGAAATATGTATTAGTAGATTTTTGGGCTAGTTGGTGTGGCCCTTGCCGTGCAGAAAATCCTAATGTGGTAGCTGCATTTGAAAAATACAAAAAGAAAAACTTTACTGTATTGGGTGTTTCATTAGACGACGAAAAAGCAAACTGGCTTGAAGCTATCAAAACAGATAAATTAAACTGGCAACATATTAGTGACTTAAAAAAGTGGGAAAGTACCGTTGTAAGTACTTATCAAATTGAAGGCATACCATTTAATGTATTGGTAGACCCTAATGGAATTATTATTGCAAAAGAACTAAGAGGCCAGGCTTTACAAGATACCCTTGCCAGTATTTTACACTAATATTCCTGCAATTAAAATATTGCATACAATCTTGTAATAGTTAATTGCAGTATAGTTTACAATAAATAGATTTATTAAAATAGCTTTGTTAATTACAAGGCTATTTTTGTTTTATGAAAGTCTTGATTAAAGCTGGCAATAATATTAAATTGGTCAACGTACTCACAACCAATGTTAATGAAGTTAACCATCCTAATGCTTTGGTGCCACCAAAATCACTAAAACAAAAAATGATGAAACCGGCCACCAACACTAAGGAAGTATAAATAATACTGATTCCTGTATGCTTAATGGTTTGAACTAATGTTTTGTCTACTTGATTATTTAAATGCGGTAACTCTTGCTTATAGTTTACTAAAAAACGGATGGTTACATCAATAGCAATTCCCAATGCTACACTAAATACCAATACAGTCGAAGGCTTTAAGGAAATACCTACCCATCCCATAACGCCCGCTGTAATTAATAATGGGACCAAATTAGGTATTAGTGAACACATTAATATTGGGAAGGATCGGAATAAGAAAATCATACAAATAGCAATTAATAAGAATGCCCAAAATATAGATTCACCTAATCCACGAATAATAAAATTACTACCTTCTAAAAAAGTAACACTACTGCCAGTAATTTTAATTTCATATTTACTTGAATCAAAAATAGCCTTGGTTGCACTATCTACTCTATATAAAAATCTTGGTAACTGAGCACTACCAATATCCTTCATGTTCACACTTATTCTTGTGGCCCTTTTATCTTTGTCAATAAACTTACTTAGTAGTTGAGTGGGACTGTTGTTGTTACTATTTGTATTTGTAGAATTGCCATTTGAACCCAATTTTAAATAAGAAGCAATAAAAGCCATCTCTGTTCCAGATGGGATTGTATAAGCCATGCTATCTCCATCATAATAGGTTTGTTTAGCAAACTTAATGCCTTCAACTAGGCCTATTGGTTTACCTAACTCAGGCTGTGCTCTCAAGAACTCATGTAGGCTTTCAATATCTTCTAACGGATGTATATTTCTAATTAAACCGTTTTTCTTTTTAGTATCCACTACAATTTCTAATGGCATTACTCCACCACCCTCTTTTTCAAACCATTTTAAATCGGTATATAATTTGTCTTTTCTTGGCAGGTCATCTACAATAAAAGCTTCTTTCTTAATTCTTGCCAATCCTAATAATGAGCCAATCAACAAAACAATAGTGATGCCAAATACCCATTTTGTGTGTACAAAGGTCCAGCGTTCAATTTTAACTAATACCTTTTCTAAAAAGGCATTATCTAGATACTTTATATGGTTAGGTTGTGGCTCTTGTAAATAGGTAAGCACGGGTGGAATAAAGAATAAACTAATAAAAAACAAAGCCATGATATTTAATCCAGATACCCAACCAAATTCTTTCAATAATGGACTCTTGGTAAAGGCAAATACAAAAAAGCCAATGGCTGCAGTGATATTGCAAAACAAGGTTACTATACCCATTCTGCCAACCATATTGATTATTGCCTTTTCCTTGTTTTGAGTTTCTTTATAGGAAGTATGGTATTTATTTAAAAAGTAAATACAGTTAGGAATACCAATGACTACAATTAATGGTGGAATTAATGCAGTTAGTAAAGTGATTTTTTGTCCAAGTAAAACCATGGTACCAAAACTCCAAATTACGCCCATGGCAACAACAGCTAAACTCATGAGCATTGCAGACAAAGAACGGAAAAATAAAAGTAATGTGATTGCGCATAAAACCAATGACCCAATTAAGAACCATAGCATTTCTTTTTTTATGCGATCAGCTAAAATAGTTCTGATATAAGGCAATCCACTAATATGCAATTCCAATTTCGTTTCTTTTGTGAAAGCGTCTAAATTAGAAGAAAGGATACGAATGATATGAGAACGCGCAGCACTGTTTATAGAGTCAGGGACAAAGCTAATTGCCATTATATAAGCGTGACTATTAGGATTGTATAATAAATTCTTGTAAAAAGGAAGTTGTTCGAATTCGGCTTTATGCAGTTGTAATAAACTATCACTGCTATAGGGTGGTGCAAATATTTTTTGTGCCTGAAATTTTGAGTTTATCGTGTCCTTTGATAAATTATAAGCAAAGGGGACACTTAAAACATCCGTAACGCCAGGAATGGCTTTAATCGCTTTATGCAATTCAACTACACGATTAAAAACACTTGGTGTATACAAACTGTCTGTTTGAAACCCTACGACCATGGTAGTACCATCTACACCAAATTTTTTTACAAAATCTTTATAAATTATAAATTTAGGATTGTCTTCTGGAATTGCTTTTGTAAACTCGTAGCTTAATTTTACTTGAGCTGCAAAATACCCCATTACAATGGTTGCCAAAGTCAGTACTACCAAGCTAGTGACTTTATACTTAACTATTTTCTGACCTAAGCGATACCACATATTAAAAGGGGATTTTTAATTATAGAACCCAAAAATACGCGATTAACTGCGTAACTATTCCTATTGCAAAGCCAATGATTAATTCTTGTTTAGTGTGATCGCTAACAATCATTCGTGCACTCACTACTACACTAGATAGTAAAATGGAGGCAGCAACCCATATAAAATTATTAATTGGATAATAAAAGCTTACCAACAAAACAGCCATCAGTAAGCCACTCACTCCAATTGCATGCAAACTTACCTTGATAAAATTATTCACTATCAAGCCTAAACTAGTTGCAATGAAAATACCAAAATAAAAGAATTTTAACGCTAAAGGCTGATCGGTAAAATTGCGACTTAGATAGTACATCCACCAATAAAAAAACATTGTTATTACATATGGTATAACACGTTCTTTTTGTGTACGTAAAAAAATACTTTCACTAAACTTTAATCTCCATAATAAAAACACAGCAAATGCAGGGAAAAATGCGGTCAACCAAAACACGCTAAACATTCTCATTTTTAATTGCCAATCGGTGATACCCACAAACTCAAAAGGTATTACTTTTATCAAGTAAAGCATAAAATAAGTAGGTATAAATAAGGGATGGAAAAGATAAGAAACTAGTTGTGCGGCTAGTCTTAGTGGTTTTGATGCGTTATTTTCCATGTATTGATTTATAATTTCTACAATTCCTTTCTAAGTCTTGCAACCGGAATATTTAATTGTTCTCTATATTTTGCAACAGTACGTCTAGCAATATTATATCCCTTGCTTTGTAATTGTTCTGTAAGTTCATCATCACTTAAAGGCTTATGCTTGTCCTCCTGATCGATAAGCTCTCCCAATATGGCTTTTACTTCCTTGGTGCTAACCTCTTCCCCCGAATCTGTAGTTAATGACTCACTGAAAAAATATTTTAATAAATAAGTGCCAAATTCGGTTTGAACATATTTACTATTGGCTACCCTACTTACAGTTGACACATCCAATGCCGTCTTCTCCGCAATGTCTTTTAAAATCATTGGCCTTAACTGTGTTGTATCTCCACTTAAGAAAAATGCTTCTTGGTGTACTAATATAGCGCGCATGGTCATTAACAAGGTCTGCTGTCTTTGTTGAATCATTTCAATAAACCACTTGGCTGAATCTATTTTTTGTTTGATAAAAAAAACTGCTTCTTTTTGTGCCTTGTCTTGTTTTTGACCTCGCTCATATTCTTTTAGCATCAACTTATAATCATCACTAATGACCAATGGAGGGGCATTACGACTATTTAAAGTAAGTTCTAATTTACTATTATTAATAAGCACTGTGAAATCAGGAATAATATACATTTCAGCTTCATTACTTTGCCCCGACTCTGCACCTGGCTTAGGATTAAGTGTTATAATTTGATGCATTACTTCCTTCATATCGACGTCATTCAAATGTAGGTTTTTCTGAATCTTATCATAATGCTTACGCGTAAACTCTTCAAAATATTTTTCCAATACCTGAACTGCCAAATGAAGGCTGTCCATATTTTCCATTTTTTTATCTAGATCGTCGGTGGCTAATTTTCTGCTTAATTGTAACAACAAACATTCTTGTAAATTTCGCGCAGCAATACCTGCCGGATCAAATCCTTGAATTTTACCTAAAATAGTTTCAATAGTTTTTTCTTCCACCCACATACCTTGTTTAAAAGCCAGGTCGTCGGCAATAGATTGTAACGCCCTTCTTAAATAACCATCATCATCAAGGCTTCCAATAATTTGTTCGGCAATTTTATATTCGTCTTCCACCAAAGCAAGCATGCTTAATTGATCCATTAATAATTCGTGTAAACTAAGTTCTGCTTTAATGGGAATTACTTTATCATCATCCAACTCAGGATAGTAATCGTCTTTCGTTTTGTAATCTGCTACATCGCCGTCATCATCGTAATTATATTCACTCAATTCCTCGTTGCTCATTTCATATTCATCCACTGGAACAGCCTCTTCATCGTCCTGTGTACCTTGTAACAATTCATCCTTCATTTCTTCAGATGCATCTCCGTCTAATAAATCCATATTCATTTCTAATGCAGGATTTTCCTCAAGCTCTTCTTTAACCCTTTGCTCAATTTGTGCACTTGGAATTTGCAACAATTTCATCAACTGAATTTGTTGAGGAGACAATCTTTGTAATTGCCTTTGTTGTAATGACTGGCCTAATGACATAGTAAAACTTTATGAAAGGGCATCTTTCAAAACCGCTAAGCACTTGGCACCTTTTTCGTGCACTTGCTCCTCGGTCCATGTTAAACTAATAGCAGTTGAGATACATTTACTCATAATGGCGTCACTTTTTTCAAATGCATTATGCTGTAAAGCAGTAATTGCATTTTGTTGATCTGCATTTAATGCATAAAGGCTTTTTGCAGTTTTTAAATGATCCCATTTACGTATATAGTGCCAGTTATTGGCAAACCAATAAAAATTACCAGCCAATATACCAGCCGTTTTCATCGCTTCGATTGCTTTTTCGGTTTGTGCTTGTGAAGGTAAAAACCAGGTTAAAAAACTATAGCTATCTCCATTAGGATCAGGTACTGTTCTAAAACTTACACCTGGTACTTGTTCCATATAAGACCTTAAAATATGGTTATTCCTTTTTTGCAAATCTAAGAAAGTGTCCAACTTTTTAATCTGCGCTAAACCCACTGCAGCATGCAATTCGCTGATTCTAAAATTGTACCCTAAAAACGGGTGTAAGTCTGCTCCACGATCAACACCTAAATGATCATGACCATGATCGGTAAATGCGTCGGACTTGATATAAACGTCTTTATTATTTGTCATGACTACTCCACCTTCGCCACAAGTAATTGTTTTTACAAAGTCAAAAGAAAAAGTACCCGCATCACCTATAGTTCCTAATGCCTTTCCTTTATAAGTTCCACCAATGCTTTGACAAGCATCTTCTAATAATATTAATTGATGTTCCTTACATATTGCTTGTAATGCATCTAAGTCGGCCATGCTTCCACACATATGTACGGGCATCACACATTTAGTTTTAGGCGTGATTGCCGCTTTCACTGCATCAGGTGACAAAGTCAATGAACTATCAATGTCTACCAATACAGGAACAGCGCCTACACTTAAAACCGCCTCAAAACTTGCCACAAAAGTAAAAGCAGGCATAATTACTTCATCACCTGCACCAATTCCCAAGGCTGCCATAGCAGTAGTTAAAGCTGCGGTTCCGCTAGAAGTTAATTGCGCATAACTGCTTCCAAAACGACTACAGATTTCAGCCTCAAGCTCTTTTGACTTCCAAATTCCTTTGCGTGGACCATCAAAACCATAACGCATTAAAATGCCTGTCTCTAGGACATCATTTACTTCTTTTCGCTCTTCATCACCGAAGAATTCAAAACCTGGCATAAACTAAATTTTAAGTGAAACAAAGGTAGTTTAAAAAATGAAAATTGGGTGTTTTTCAGTAATTTGCGCCTGTAAATTAAACACAAAGCAGTTATGGAATACAGCAAATTGATCTCAGTTTCTGGGATGTCGGGATTATTCGAATTAGTGACTAGTAAAAATGATGGTGCTATTGCAACTTCATTGGAAAATAATAACACACAATTTATTAGCTCAAGAGCACACCAATTCTCTCATTTAGAGAGCATTGAAGTATATACTACCCACGAAAACGTGTTTTTAGCCGAAGTATTTATTGAAATGGGTAAGTCAAAAGAGGCTTTACCAAACGAAAAAGACCCAAAGGCAGTAACCGCTTACTTTAAAAAGGTATTCCCTAAAATGGACTTTGATAGAGTATATGGTAGTGATATGAAAAAGATGGTAAAATGGTATGCGCAATTACTACAGCATAAAGTAGAGCCAACTTTGCCAGAGGTTGACGAAAATGATGCTGAGGCATAAATTAGATAAAGTAATAATTCTATATAAAAAGCTTACCCAATATGAGGTAGGCTTTTTTTTATCCTTAAATTGCAACCATAGAATCATTTACAAAATTGCAGATATGAAAAAAGGGATATTGTTTTTATTAGTGTGTTGTTTTTTATCATTCCAATTACAGGCTCAGACGAGGGCTGAAAAAAAATGGGTGAAAACTCATTTCAAGGCTTTGAACTTAGATGAGAAAATTGCTCAGTTAATGGTAATTAGAGCACATAGTGCATGGGATGTAAAAAAGATAGATACGCTTAGCCAAATAATTAAAAAATACAATGTTGGTGGACTTTGCTTTTTTCAAGGAGGTCCAGTTAGAGAGGCAATACAAACTAACTACTATCAATCCATTGCTAAAACACCTTTGTTAATTACGATGGACGCAGAATGGGGCGTGGGTATGCGTTTGGACAGTGTTGAAATGTTCCCAAGACAACTTTCCCTTGGTGCAATTGCATCTGATAAATTAGTATACGATATGGGTGCTGCTGTAGCTGCACAATGTAAACGCTTAGGCATACAAGTAAATTATGCCCCAGATATTGATATTAATAACAATCCTAGTAACCCAGTAATTAACGACCGCAGTTTCGGACAAAATAAAGATCGCGTAATCCAACATGGAATAGCATACATGAAAGGCTTACAAGACAATGGTGTAATGGCCACTGCAAAACATTTTCCTGGACATGGTGATGTAAGCGTAGACTCTCATTTAGATATTCCAGTAATTAATAAAAGTAGGGCTGCCTTAGATACCCTAGAGCTAGCACCTTTTAGAGCACTTATTAAAGCAGGAATTGGCTCGGTGATGGTCGCACATTTATCAGTGCCTGCAATTGATAGCACACCAAAATTTGCAACCTCATTATCATCGAAAGCGGTCAATGATTTATTGAAAAAAGAATTAGGATTTAAAGGATTGAGTGTGACGGATGCAATGGATATGAAAGCAATTAGTAATTATTTTCCAAGGGGAGAGGCAAATGTACAAGCCCTTTTAGCAGGCAATGATATGTTGTGTTTGCCAGGCGATATTGGAGAGTCGATTGAAAAAATAAAGCAAGCCATTCAAGAAGGGCGACTTACTATAGAAGATATTGATAGCAGAGTTAAAAAAGTGTTGTCTGCAAAATATAAATATGGTTTAAATAAAATACAGATTATTGATACCACTAATTTGATTGCAGACTTAAACGCTTCTGTAGGATTTATTAAATCTGCCATGGCTGCTCAATCGCTTACCTACTGCAAGGCACAAAGTTTACCTACATTAAAAAAGCAAATCCCTACAGCTTATCTTGCATTAAATGCAGCACAGCCTACCCTTTTAACAAAAGCTTTAGATAGCATGTTTGGGGTGAAGATATTTTACATCAATCCAAAGGATAGTCTATCATTATCTCACATCAATGATAGTTTAAATCAATATCAACAAGTAATCGTAGGACTACATAATTACAACCGTCGTCCTGCTAATCACTTTCAAATTCCAAAGTTTGTTTTACAATACTTAAGTACCCCGCAACCTGAAAACTGGATACATGTTGTGTTAGGTAATCCATATGCAGTGGCAGATTTTGACAATATTCAAAATGTACTATTTGCATACGAGGATAACGACTATGCACAAACTGCGGTTTTAAATTGGTTACAAGGTAAAACAATAGCAACAGGTCAATTGCCTGTAACCGTGTCTCCAAAATTACCAATGGGTGCAGGTGATACTATAGTACAAAAACTAGCTGTAATAGATTCATTAGTTTTTGATGCAATTCAAAGAAACGCAATACCTGGTTGCCAGGTTTTAGTAGCAAAAAACAATCAAATAATATTTAATAAAGCTTATGGAACTACAGCTGGACAAGGAACCAGCCCAGTTACATTAAATACCTATTACGATTTAGCATCTGTTACCAAAGTAACTGCAACTACAGTAAGTATCATGAAATTGGCGGAAGAAGGTAAAGTAAATATTGATAAAACGATTGGTGATTATCTGCCTTGGGTAAAAGGAAATGCAAAAGCTACTATTACTTTAAAGGATTTATTATTACATCAAGCTGGCTTGTATCCCTACATTAAATTTTATGAATCATTATTAAATAAAAATGGTTCATTTAAAACCGGACTAGTAAGCACAACGCAAGACAAGACACACAATGCTTTTATAGCTCCAAACAAATGGCTTGTTGATTATTGGATAGATACCATTCAAAATCAAATATTAAGGAGCCCTGTAACTGAACCAGGTAAATATATTTATAGTGATAATGATTTTATATTCTTAGGGAAAATTGTCGAGCAAGTATCAGGTATGAACTTACATGAATATACGCAACAAGCGTTTTATGGACCAATGGGCATGCAGCGTACGGGTTACTTGCCATTACAAAAAACTAGCATTGATAATATTGCAGCATCCGAATTAGACAATTATTATCGACACGAATTAATAAGAGGAAGCGTTCATGACGAAGGTGCATCTACCATGGGGGGTATTGCAGGCCATGCAGGCTTATTTAGTAATGCTACTGATTTAGCAAAGCTTTACTTAATGTTATTAAACAATGGAAGTTGGGAAGGCAAACAATATTTACAACCTGCTACCATTGCAAAATACACTGCTTATAATACTAATAATAGTCGCAGAGGTTTAGGATTCGACAAGCCTGAAAAAAATAATGCTACAAGCAAAGAACCCTACCCTTCGTTAAGTGCATCACCAGCTACCTTTGGACATACAGGATTTACAGGTACCTGTGTATGGGCCGACCCGTCAAGTGGTTTGTTGTATATATTTTTATCCAACAGAGTATTTCCAACAAGGGATAATAAAGCATTTAGTGAAATAAGTTTAAGGCCAAAAATTCAAGAAGCTATTTATAATGCTTTAAAATAATGAGGATTGTCCTAAACATACTATTGCTATTTATATGTACTTTAGGTTATACACAAAATCCTTTAAGTGCAATTGGTCAATGGAGAGGTCATTATGATAATCATAGCATACGGCATATCGTAAAAGGTGATGCCATGTATGCAGCTAGTCCTTATCAGATTATTAAATATGATACTGCTAATAATCCCTACTGGATAGATAAGTCTAATGGATTACATGATATAAATATTAATCACTTAGCTTGGGATGCCCTACAGGAGCAACTATTAGTTAGTTATGAAAATAGTAATATTGATATTATTAAAGGCGACCAAGTTTTTAATATCAATGCTATTGAGCTTACTAGCT
>CANFLP010000050.1 GCA_947447835.1 Bacteroidota bacterium | reverse complement strand
TTTGCTACTTGGATTGCCAATAAGCCAATTCCTGCCGAATTTATGGAAGCCTTTGATATGGCCAACGCTTATGGCTTAAAACATGTAGATGAAGTAATTGCAGGTATTCCTTTATCCGAGCAAGTTTATGATTTGCACAAATATTACACCGAAAATATTAGCTATAATTTAACTGCAGAAAAGCGTAAGGGCTTAGATTTGTTTTTATCCCTTCTTAAATAATCTTCCAATACTTTTTTGATAGAATTGATTGAAATAATATAATATTTCAGGAGCCGGATTAATCCAAATGGCAAGTGCATAAAAACCTATTCCATAAACAAGTGATTGTACTGCAATATTTAGTATAAAATTATTTGGTGCAGGAATTTGATGAACAGCCAACATTAACCCAATGCTTAATATTAAGAACAAGCCATGTTTCCAACTATAAGGCTGCAATTTGAATTTAAAGTATAGGAAGCTAAACCTAACTGAATTATATAAGGTATAGGCAATTAAATTAGAGTAAGCCAAGCCAGTCAAGTCGTAATGTTGGATTAAATAGTAGTTAAGTGGAATAGATACAATCACAAACATCACATTTGTAAAAAAGTCAAACTTCCAATAATTTGATGTGCCAATGATTTGCGAGTTTACACCCGTTGCTAAGTCAATTAATTTAGCCAGCCCCATTATAAATGCAAGGTTGACTAATGCGTCGTATCCGCCACCTTGTTTATGACTAATCCAGTTTAAAAAGGTAACTAGGTTTTGAATGTTAAGCCAAATGAGTCCAAATAATAATAGCCCTACTGTCAATAAATTCGAAACACTTTTATGGTAAATGTGTTTAATGTTTGCAAAGTCTTTTTCTTTCCATGATTTTGCAAGAATAGGGATGCTCACCGCATTTAAACTACGTTGTGGAATTTCAAGTATTGCAGATACATAAGTAGCAATGGCAAATATACTTGCATCGCTCAATCCTTTAAGGCCCACAATCATAAAAGTGTCATTGGTCCTTGCTAATAAATTAAAAAACTGACCTGCAAATACGAATAATGCAAAATTAATCATCCTGCCTTTTAATCTTCTGGTTACACTACTTATTTTAAAGCTGTTAAATGACCATTGTTTTGATTGGATTAGTTCATATAATAAGTACAACATGGGAAGAAGGTAGATGCCGCTAAATAATGTAATGAATTGATTCAGGTTAATCCAATGCAATCCAAATACAATAATTAAAATAGTGGTTAACACTCTAACTGCAGTTTCTCTTAAAAAATTTGTCAGCACCCCTTTGTGTAATCCCCATGCAAATGCTTCTAACCAATAAAATAAAAGTAAAAATAAAGTGTAGGGATATACATAACTAAAGTAATGTCCAAGGCTAGGGGATTTGCCTAATTTTCTGATGACAAAGTCTTTATTATGCCAACCAATAAATAGTAAAATACCAAAACCAATTAAATTAATAGTAAAGGTTATAAAAGGAAGTTCGTTTTTGTTGCTGCCTAAGTAGTGGTTATAAAAAGGGAAAAATTTATACACAACAGGTAATGTGCCTAAGGTGCAAAACACAGAAAGGGTGGCGCCGATATCAATCATGGCCCTAACTAATCCTTGATCTTCTTTTGTAAAAAACATAGGGAATAATACAAGCAAATTCACGGCACCAATTAGGAATCCCAAAAAGATGAAGTAGGATGATTTAATGCCTTGTTTTTGAATAATACCCATAGGACAAATATATCGCAAAAGCGCTAAATGTTGCTATCTCAAAAAATGAGGCTATTTTTACGCCATGGAACTATTATCTGTAATAACCATCTGCTTTAATAATCTATCCGAAGTACAAGCAACTTGCGCATCGGTGGATAGTCAAACAGTATTGCCATTTGAGCATTATATAATAGACGGTTCTTCCAATACAGCTATTGCAGATTGGCTACAAAACACCCCTCAGCCTGCTCATAGGAAATGGATTTGCGAGAGAGATAAGGGCATTTCAGATGCGTTCAATAAGGGCATTAATAAAGTGGGGGGCACTATCATTCATTTACTAAATGCAGCAGATACCTACTATTCAAATGAGGTGATTGAAAAAGTAACAAATTGTTTTAATCAAAATCCAACTGCCCAATGGATTAGCGGGAATATTTTTATGAACAGGGGAGGTATTTGGGTGACAGTAGGAGTACCATTTGACAAAGATCAATTATACAAGGGAATGAGGTCAGTGTCACATCCAACTTGGTTTTTGAGAAAAGAGGTGTATACCAGAGTAGGACAATTTTCTTTAGGTATTAAAATTGCCATGGATTATGATCTTTTATGTAGACTAGGAAATGAACCTTATGTTTATTTAGATGAAACCATTGTTAGATTTGATGACAAAGGGATTAGTACTACACAATATGTAAAGTCATTAGCAGATAATACCAAGGTTTACGAATCTCATTTTGGCTATTCGCTTAAATCTAGGCTTTGGCAATTCAGGCTAAAGCTAATTTATTATCTATTGCAAACGAGTGTAGGTAAGTGGTTGTATAAAATTAAATCTGCTAACTAGTATATTGGCTTTTTGTATATGCTTTTAAAAAGCAAGAAAAGGGCACTTAATATTTTACTTCTTTCTATTATTACAGCTATTTGAAAAGATTTTATTTTCTCTGGTTGATATGCTACACCTATTTCATTTGCTTTTAATTTCAAACTAGTCACCAAATCACTAATACGCATCGCTTGTCTATATTCAACTGGTGTTCGGAGTAATCGATGTGCAATGGATTTTGTGGTTTGTTCTAAAAAGTGGCTTGTATGTTTTGAGATTACATTTTGAAATGCAATTGATTCTTTAGAAAGCGTTTTTAAGTAGTTTAAAAATACCAACAATGCCTCCATTAAAATTTTGTCTTTTGAAATTTTGGTAGTTGATGCGTGCAGTCTAAATGCAAATGTTGTTTTAGGGCTTGTTGCTAAATAAGAGATATCGGCTAAGTCAATCCAAAGTTGCAAATCGGCGTAAATAAGATTGGGGTATTCAATGTTAATGCCTCCAACTTGTTTATAATAGGTAGTTTTGAATACATAGCCTGTTGCCATAATGCTTATTTGTTCATCCAATGCTAAAGCTAAATAGGCGTCGCTAGTTAGCTGCTCGGGTAATGGCTTACAATTGCTTAGGAAATTACCATCCTTATCGATATAATCAAAATGGGTATGGTATAGGCTAGCGTTTGGATGTGTTTCAATTAAATTATTAATCTCCTCTAAAAAACTTGGAGATAAAATATCGTCGTACCCCAAAATGGTCATGTAGTCCGACTTACTTACATCTTTGATGCGATTCCAATTGCCCAAAATATCCAATGTTTCAAGAGACCCAACTACCTCAATTTTAGGGTTTGCGAGCGAATGCAAATAATCTATCGAACCATCATTATTACTTGTATTATCTGTTAAAACAATAATAGTATAATGGGTATAAGTTTGAGCTAATACCGAATTAATACAAGCAGTTAAATAGTGCCTGCCTGTTTTAAATGGAATAATAATTGAGAATGAGCGCATTAGGTTCATTATATAATGCTACAAGATAAATATTTATGTTGAAATTGAGCTAAATTCGTGCATATCAAATTGTATCCATGGCCATTACTGGTGTTGTCATATTATATCATCCGGATGTTATTCTTTTAAAAGAAAATATCAAGACTTATATCCAACCATTGGACAAATTGTTGGTGTATGACAATAGCGAACAATTTGATTTACAATTAGAAACTGCAATTTGCTCGATTAGCGATAAAATTGTTTTCAAGCATTTTGGTAAAAATGAAGGGATTGCTAAACGGTTGAATCAAGCAATTGAATTGACTTTGCAATCAGCGTCGGAATATTTATTAATGATGGACCAGGACTCTTCATTTAAGGATGGGGATTTTGAGAAATATTTAGATTTGATAAATAACAACAAAGAAGAAAAGGTTGGCCAATTTGGAGTGAATTGTCAACCGGAATTTACACCCATTCATTCCATTCCTGAACATGCAGTTAGCTTAATTACCTCAGGATCAGTTTTACAACTTAAGTTTATAAAAGAGATTGGCATGTTTGATGAAAATTTATTCATTGATTTTGTAGATACCGAATTTTCATATCGCGTTACAAATAATGGGTACCATAACTTACTTTGTTCTAGTATTGTATTAAATCATAGTATTGGCACTAGAGTTGAAGGTAGGTCACTGGTGACTTTTAAAAAGTCGATGCGGATTATTCATAGTCCAATAAGGGTATACTATATTTTACGAAACGCCTTTTATTTGTTGCATAAGTATAAAGGGCTTTCGGCTATTCAGCGAAAAGATATCAATAGGTCGGTGAAGATTGTGAAAAATGATTTCATTTACAATCCGCAAATAGCCTCGGTGTATTTGAATGCAATAGTTGCTATAAAAGATTTCTTATTCAATAAAATGGGCAAAAAATAATTTTTCAAACATGAGCATAGTTAGAATTCTGAAAAAGTCATTGATGTTTACGCATTACTTATTAAAATTTAAGTCAGCAAAATTGGCTTATTTGTTTGCCTTTTACAATGTCAGTGAAACTGATGCTAGTGGGTTAAGACTCACTAAAGGCAAACTTGAGGTAATTGCTAATGGCAATAGAGTATCCCTAAATCAAATACCAGTTTTCGGATTTTCTACATCCTTACTTATTGCGCTTTTAAAATGTAATCGTATAAAAGTCACTGATTGTTTTGACACTTGTTTAATAGTACAAGTTGGTGAATTGACATTTAAAATTCATTCACTTTCCAATATGGCCGTGATACATGAGCTTTTTGTAGAGGACATTTACTCTTTTGAGACAGTTAAGGATAATTTAGTAGTCGTTGATATTGGAATGAATGTTGGTGTGGCTGCCACTTATTTTGCTGCGAAGCCTAATGTTGCCCATGTGTATGGATACGAGCCATTTCCAGATACTTTTAATGAGGCGAATCAAAATATTGCACTGAATCAAAACCTTGTACATAAATTTTCATTAGTGAATTCAGGAGTTAGTAATGTAACTGAACAAAGAAATATTCCATTGTTTGAAAGTGGTTTATTGTCAGCATCTACCACTCAGACAAACAATGACTATGGATTAATTAAGGATGCTTATATTCAGGTTAGTTTAATTTCAATAAATGAAGTTATGGATCGAGTTATTTCAGAAAATCCAGCATCTCCCATTTTGTTAAAGATAGATTGTGAAGGAGAAGAATATGCCATTTTCGATATGCTATCTACAGGAAACTATCTTGACAATGTTACATGCGTGATGCTTGAGTGGCATGAAAAAGGTATTGGGAATTTGGAATCGATTTTACTAAAAAACAAGTTTCAGCTATTTCATAAACATCATGTAAGTGAAAATAGCGGCATGATTTACGCATATAAGTATTAGAGCAATAATCCTTTTAATGCATCAATTCTAAATTGAATCACCGGCCATGATTTAGCTGGTGTTCCTTGTAATGCATATTTAATACCTAATAAAACAGAAGCACTAAGTTTAAATAGATACTCTACAATTTTAAGTAAATATGCTTTTTGTGAGATTGTTTTTGTTCTAGTTTTCTCACCTCTGCCAATTCCACTTGCAACGCGGTACATGTATTCGCTTGTCAACTTTTTGACTTCTACCACATGGTGTACACAAATTGCGGGGTCGTAGTATATGGCATGTCCCAATGCCATGATCTTGAAAAATAATTCCTTACCCTCGCCGCCAATTCTTAAAGTGCCTACTACGCCAGGAAGTGCTGTATTAAATCCTCCAATCTGATCGTATATAGCTTTACTTACAATCATATTAGATTCTAATGGATACTTCCCATTTTCAAAAGCGCAGGCAGTAGGAGCGTAGTCAAAATTGCCAACCAGTGATGAGACATAATAACTCATCCACTTAGGTTCGGCTGGTACATATTTAGGAATAATGCGTCCGCCAAATCCAACTATAAATGGTTGGTCTTGAATATGTCTAATAATATTTTTTACATAATGCTCCGTTGCTACTGCATCATCATCCATAAAACATAACCAAGTGCCTTTTGCTAATTTAGCGCCTGTATTGCGGGCATAAGAAGCACCTTGTTGGGTTTCGGTAGTATACGTGAAGTTGCCTAATGGATGCGAAGCTCGCCATGCGTTAAAAACTTCGGTGGTATTGTCTGTTGAATTGTTATCTACTATAATAGCTTCAAAATGGTCTAACCCACTAGATTGTTCATATAAACTAGTAAGTGCATCCCCAATATAAGAAGCTCTGTTGTAACTACATATGACAATACTTATTAGCATTAATCTTTTTGCTTTTTAACAAATGGACTTGCAATAATTCCTATGATGGACAACCATAATATCCAAGAAACCGAAGTGCTCGCCGTTTGAGCAGCTGAGATACTTGTAGGTTTAAATTCAAATCTGATATCATGTTTGCCAGCTGGCACTATTAAGCCACGTAAAACATAGTTAGCTCTGATAATAGGCGTCTCTTGATTATCGATATATGCTTTCCATCCTAACTTGTAATAGATCTCACTAAAAATAGCCAATTGCTTTTTGTTTGCATTGCTTGTATAAGTAACTACGTCGTTGTCATTTTTTACTAATTGGATGCTAGCTGTCTCGTCAAACTGAATATTGCTTAAGTCGGCAACTTTATCTTTTTCCTCAATCACAGCTGTATCTTTTGGATTGAAATAAGTTAAATGGCTCATTACTTCTGCAGGCCCTTTTTTATACTCCACTCCTTTGACAAACCAAACATTACCTAAAGCATTCGGATTAGGAATGGTATCTCTTGCCATATCACCAGATATAATGTATTTAGTATTCATCATATTCATTGTAGGCAAGCAGTTAGGAAATTTGTACCATTGGTTCTCAATTAAGTCTTGGTAAATACTCAACTTAGCTGGATTGTATCCACCCACAGTATTATGATGATAAGCAATAATGGCACCGCCATTGAATGAATTTTGAATACCCGCTCTTAAATCTAATACGCGATAATGACTTGTATCTTTTCCAAGCGCAATGTCTAATGGTGTTTTAGTAAAAGCATTTTCGCTATCTGCCGCTTCAACAAAATTATCCGCCTTTAGGTATTTGATATTTAAATGGAATAAATCAAACATAGCTAATACGCCAAATGCTACTGTTACAATAGTTTGGTTAATGATTTTTTTGAAAGCTAAAAAAAGTAAAACAGCAATGGCTGCTAAAAAGAGAATCGCGTATAAAAGGTCTCCTTCAATTAAAGATTTTCTGTCTGTAGCAATGGCGTTGACTAAATCATTGGCAGGTGCTTGGAATGCTGCTTTTTGATTGGCATCTGGAAGTTGCGCAATGGTTGTAATTAAATGCTTTTCATTTTCACTTTTAAAGTCACTTGTCATGTAAATAAATAACACTGAAGCAAAGATCAATCCTAAAACAACAAAACTAGGTTTGTATTTCGAGAACACATCTTTCCAACTTGTCTCTTTAGTTAATGCATCCATGCCATATAAGGCCATAACACCTAATAACAAAGTAGGTACTACAATAATCATACTTGGTGCACGGAACTTATTATAGAACGGTAGATGGTCTAACATGAAGCTATTGAAAGACAAGAAAAATGAACCGGCAGCCAACATTAATGAAAAAATGATAGTTGCAGCAATCCACCAACGATGTTTATTGGACTTAACGCTTAATCCCATGATTGCAAAAAAGCAAATCAATATCCCTACATAAGGAGGACCTGCTGTAAAGCCAATGCCTCCCCAATAAAATTGAACAAAGGACTGTAATTGTTGTGCTACTTGTGGTTGCATTTGTTGCAATACTTCGATTGCTTTTGAATTTGCAGGATCCAACACATTAGGATCGCTTGACCCGCCATATATATTCGGGAACATCATCACCAATGGTTCTGAAGTAAACATGCTATAGCTAAAAGCATAGTCCTTGTTTAATCCTGTAGCAGTGGTTTTGCTATCTTTTGTTGTTAAAGCGCTACCACCTCTAATTGATTCTTTGCCGTATTCGTAGGTGCTAATTAATATTGGGGCGTTTACAGCCAATCCCATTAAGCCGGCGATTACTGCTAAGCCAAGCGTTTTAATTATGTGTGCATAATCTTTTTCTTTTATCCATGTGATTAAGAAATAGATGGACATGAAGAAAACGATAATAATACCGTAGTAAGTAATTTGTAAATGGTTGGCTTGAACAAATAATGCCGTAGAAATGGCGATTAAAATTGTACCAGCAATATATTTTTTTCTGAATAATAATAAGATAGATCCTATAAAGAAGGGCAGGTAAGCAATGGCATGCATTTTAGTTTCATGCCCAACTATAATTATGATTGGATTGTATGTTGCGTAGCTATAAGCCAATGCACCAATAATGCTAAGAATAGTATTGAAGCCTAATACCTGTGCAAGAAAATAAAAACAAATACTTGCTAAGAAAAATAAGCCAATAGGTCCTGGAAGATTCAAGGTGAAAACACGATCTAAAGTGCCAATTGAAAAAGAATTGCCTGGGATACCTGTAATTTGATATGCAGGCATTCCTCCAAACATATTATTAATCCATAATGGCGCTTGACCATGCTGCTCTTTATAAGCTAGCGCATTTTGTGCCATGCCCTTCCATTGTGTAATATCTGATTGTTGTAATACCTTGCCTTCTAATGCAGGTTTGCAATAAATAATTGCCACAATTGCAAATATGGCAATGGCAATTAAATGAGGCAGGGCGGACTTAAATAAGTTCTTGGTCATACGCTTAAATTATAGAGGCAAACCTACGACTAAAAAGGCTTTTTGAGTAATTTTCTTATCTTGTATCTTAATCGATATTATGAACAATATTTTTAACAAATCCTTCTTTGCGTTTATAGCCAGATTAGCCATTATCTGCAACGTGTTTTTCATCCTTTCCTTAATGATTATGCTGTTAAAATGGTTCAAATTACCTGATTTTTTAGCCAATTTTATTGCGGTATTAGGCCTGGAAATGGCCCCAGTAGCTAATATTAGTTTTGTCATTTGGCTGATTGGATTAAAACTAACCAAAACTGCCATTGAAATCCCTATGTGGCAAACAATTTTCATTGTTTTAATGTTATTGGTTCAAATAGCTGCTGCGGTTATATAATTTAAAAATCAATCACATTAAATGATACAATCTATTCTAAAAGACAAGCCCACTAAATTATTCTTAGGCATCACTGCTTTTTTTGTAGCCAATGCACTTATTGCAGAATGTATTGGAGGGAAGATATTTTCTTTAGAAGGGGTATTGGGAATTAAGCCAGCCAACTTTACAATTTTAGGACAATCGGGGTTGTCTTTTAATTTAACATGTGGTGTATTGTTATGGCCCTTGGAATTTATCATCACCGATATTGTAAATGAATATTATGGTCCAAAAGCGGTAAGAAGAATTAGCATTACGGCAGTAAGTTTAATTGCCTATGCATTTTTAATGTTTTATTTAGCCATGCGTATTACACCAGCTACATTTTGGGTAGGTTCAAAAGTGGATAGTGGGGTGCCAAGCATGCAAGGTGCATTTGAAGCTATTTTTGGACAAGGGATGTGGATTATTTTAGGAAGTTTAGTGGCCTTTTTAGTGAGTCAGTTTATTGACGTAATTGTTTTTCATAAAATTAAAAAGATAACAGGGGAGAAGATGCCTTGGCTAAGAGCAACTGGTTCAACAGTGGTGTCCCAGTTAGTAGATAGCTTTGTTGTATTAGTAATAGCTTTTAAATTAGGCAATAATTGGACCTGGAGTTTTGTAATTGCAGTATGTATAGTTAACTACATGTATAAATTTACAATGGCTATTATTTTAACGCCAGCAATTAGTTTTATAGAATCTAGCATTGAAAAATACCTAGGACATGAGACTGCTAAAAAAATGAAATTAGCTGCGATGGGAATTGAGAACGAAATTTAACTAGTTCATTACTTAGTGAACCGTATCAGAATCGCTTTTTGTTTAATAGCATTTTAATAGCCACTTTGTCAATAGGGAGTGTCATTGTTTCTTCACTTAAGTCCTTCAAAGAAATCCATCTTAAATGTTCGGCAGTGCCGTTTTTATCAGCTACTTGCTCAGGTAAAAAATCAAAAGCTTTTTCCTTGGTCAATACTGCATTGGTGCTGCTGGCATGGACATAATAGTAAATAGAAATAATCTGATCAACATTATTGAATGCAGATATTTGAAAGAAATCTGTGGTATAAAAATGTTCTCCAACATTTACTTCTAAATTCGCTTCTTCCATAAATTCTCTCGCCAATCCGTCTCTTGTACCTTCGCCAATTTCTAATCCGCCTCCTGGCAATTTAGTAATATAATTGCCTCTTATAAATTCGTCACTTACTAATAATCTGTCTTGGTCGTCTATTAATATTCCGTAGACTCTAACATTAAATAATGCCATATTGCAATAGTTTTAATCAAATTATTTTACGTGAATGCTAGCCTTGTAAACAAATGTGCCAGGACCTTTTAACCAAATATGATGAAAGTGTCCGCCACCTTGGTTATTAAAGCTGACAGCTAATTTGCCACCTAGTGTTTGAATAGCAATAGTATGTTCTCCTTCCTTATGTAAGCAAGAAGTAATAGCAGCTGCAGTCACACCAGTGCCACAACTATAGGTTTCATTTTCTACACCTCTTTCATAGGTACGCACAAATAAATGATCGTGTTGATGTTCAACGAAATTTACATTGATGCCTTCCTTTGCAAAGCGGTCGTTATATCTAATGGCTTTTCCTTCTGTAAATACATCTAATTGTTCTACACCGTGCACTATTTTTATAAAATGAGGCGATCCGGTATTGGTTACAAAAAAGCCTTCTCCTGTTTCTACCGATTTTACATCACTCATTTTTAAATGCACCCATCCGTTATTATGAATAGTAGCCTCGTGTGGACCGTCGATGGCAATAAATTTGTAATGCTCTTTTACAATGCCATTGTCATGTGCAAATTGCACTAAACATCTACCTCCATTTCCGCACATGGTTCCCTCAGTACCATCTGCATTATAGTAAGTCATAGAAAAATCATATCCAGTAGCTGTTCCCAATAACATCAATCCATCTCCACCCACACCAAATCTGCGATCGCATAAAAATGCAACTTGTTGATTAGATAAAGAAATACTTCCGTCTCTATTATCAATAACTACAAAATCGTTTCCGGTGCCTTGGTACTTTGAAAATTGAATATTCATGATGCTATATTATTGTTATTAGATTGATGCTATAATGCCTAATGTTTTCTGTATCATATGATCAACTGCGCTCGCCATGTTTTTACTATATTCTTTCTTCACTCTATTGGCAATAATAACATTAATACTTAAACATTGGTGTCCCAATAAATTACACAATCCATAAATCGCACTTGTCTCCATTTCAAAGTTAGCAATATGGTGATTGCCATGACGGAAACTAGTCATTTGATCAACTAGGTTAGGCATGCTTAAAGGCAGTCTTAAAATACGTCCTTGCGGGCCATAAAAGCCTGGGCAAGTAACTGTAATGCCATGACTATAACCTTCGGTAAAATGCTTAATTAAACCTGCGCTGGCACTTGCGATATAGGGTTGGATTTTAAAGTCTGTAATTTGAGTGTGTTGCTCAAAAGCAGATAAAATTGATTGTTCTTCGGCGTTGTTGCTCAATTTGTAAAAATGAAGCAAATTGTCAATTCCTAAGCCGTGTGTCCCAGCTACTAATTGATCTACACCTACTTCGCCTTGCAGAGAACCACAAGTACCCATTCTGATGATTGAAACTGATTTTTTTTGTTCATTGATAGTTCTAGTATCAAAATTAATATTGACCAACGCATCTACTTCATTTAATGCAATATCAATATTATCTGGGCCAATACCAGTACTTAAAACAGACAGCCTTTTGTTGCCTATATATCCCGTATGCGTAATAAATTCTCTATGTTCACACTTATATTCGATACGATCAAAGTATTTACTCACCGATGCGACTCTTTCCGGGTCACCCACGGTAATTACTGTATCCGCTATTTCTTCAGGTCTTACATTTAAATGGTAAACCGCTCCGCGATCATTAATAATTAGTTCAGACGCTCCAATTGCCGACATATAATAGGTATTTAAGGTACAAATGTCGTTTAAATCGTATTAGTTGGAAAATTCTTTTATAATTAACTTCTTTGTGTTATTTTCGCGTCCCAAAAGGGTCCTGTGGCCGAGTGGCTAGGCAGAGCTCTGCAAAAGCTTCCACAGCGGTTCGAATCCGCTCGGGACC
>CANFLP010000049.1 GCA_947447835.1 Bacteroidota bacterium | reverse complement strand
CCTTTTGTACGGCTTTGGAATATTACGTTGCCTGTAACTAGGTCTTCGTATTCTGTAACTTTCTCTTTAAACTGTTTTACAAAAGCTTTCACCTTTGTTTGAAAATCGGGATGAATATCATACATCAAACCACCTGGTACAATATAGTTCATGGTTAATCTAGCACCGCAGGTTTCTTCCATGATATCGGTGATCATTTCACGCTCTCTAAATGCGTAGAAGAAAGGTGTGAATGCGCCTAAGTCCATTGCCATCGCACCTATCCATAATTCATGTGAAGCAATACGTGTAAGTTCGTTCAATATAGTTCTTACCACTTTTGCTCTTTCAGGAACTTCTATTTGCATTCCTTTTTCAACCAATAAAGCACAAGCGGTGTTGTTAATATGAGAAGACAAATAATCCATTCTACTTGTCACGTATATAAATTGACGATAAGTTAAACTCTCGCACATTTTTTCGATAGAACGATGTATGTAACCTAAATGAGGTTCAATTTTTTTAATAGTCTCTCCATTTAATGTTACCACTAAATGCAATACACCGTGCGTTGCAGGGTGCTGAGGTCCCATGTTCACTACCAACTCGCCTTCAGGGCCTAAGTCGGTGGTGTCTTTTATAATTTCAGTTTGATTGTACATGCCCGATTATAATTTTATCATGTTGATAGGATCTTCAAAATCTTTTCTCAAAGGGTATCCTTTAAAATCTTCCTCCAATATTAATTTTCTAAGGTCAGGGTGATTTATAAAGTTTACACCAAACATTTCAAACACCTCACGCTCCAACATTTCTGCTGTTCTCCATATATCACAAAGGGTGTCAATGTTGGGGGTGGTTCTATCTACATTGGACTTAATAACAATATTGTGTCTATGTATTGTAGAAGAAAAATGGTAAACCATTGTCAAATGCGTTTTCCAATCTACGCAGGTTAGGTTAAATAAATAATCTATTTGCATCGGTTGACCTCGAAGCACGATGGCTAGGGATTTCAAGCCAGTTGGATCTACAATAACATTTAGCCACTCGCCCGTTTCGTCAAATGTTGCTTCAGGTGCGTGTGAACTGATATATGCTTTTATTTCTTCGTTAGTCATAATGTATGGTTATACTATCCTTTAAATTCAGTTCTAATTTGATCTCTTGTCATGCCCATTTTAATTTTTTCTTGAAGGGAAATTAAAGAGTGTAATAATGCTTCGGGACGAGGAGGGCAACCTGGAATATATACATCTACCGGAATTACGTGGTCTGCTCCTTTTACCACTGAGTAGGTATTATAAAAAAATGGACCTCCACTAATTGCGCATGCCCCCATGGCAATTACATATTTAGGATCGGCCATTTGATCGTACAAGCGTTTTAATACGGGCGCCATTTTATTTACAATAGTTCCTGCTATAATAATTACGTCTGCTTGACGTGGAGAGGCACGAGCCACTTCAAATCCAAAACGAGAAAAATCATATTTAGCAGAAGCAGTTGACATCATTTCAATTCCACAACAACTTGTTGCGAAAGACAATGGCCATAAGGAATTGCTACGAGCCCAATTAATAACATTATCAAAAGTACTTACTACAATTCCACCACCTGGTGTTTCGTGGATAATGCCCGGAAATGGGGGATTACCAGCAATGTTTTCGTTTAACTCCATTTGAGTGCGCCTTTTTTATGAGCATATAAAAAGCCCATGAATAAAATAAATATGAATACGATAATTTCGAAAAGTGCAAGGATGCCTACTTTTTTTACAACAACAGCCCAAGGATAAAGAAATACTAATTCCACATCGAAGATTAAAAACAAAAGGGCAAATAAATAATACCCTACATTAAATTGATGCCAAGGCGAAGTATTGGTGGGTATACCACACTCATAAGCTTGTCCTTTTTGTGGATTGCTACTGCCCTTAACTAATATTTTTCCAACTAAAATTCCGCCAGCTGAAAATGCGATTGCTGCAATTAGCAAGGCAATCAAGGAAATCGCGCCCATAAGCTCGTAAGTTAAAATGTGTCCTAAATTACGAATAAATTTGCGAATCTATTCGAATTCAAAAATAAACTGCCTTGATAAATTCGGATTGGATAGAAATCAGCTTTTACAGTTAAAATGAATGATAAATATCATGTTCAGGCCGTTGATTGCAAGCAGCTAAAATTAGCAAATTACATTCAATGCATTAGGCAGAATTTGAATTTGTATTTCATCCTTTTCCGTAAAAAGTTGTTCCCCGTCTAAATGATAAGGTGCGTTTCTATGATACTTAATTTTAATGCCCTTTAAGCTAGTGATTTCAACATTATTTGAATGATGGATGGTACCCATAAAAAGCCTGATTCCAATAACTGTAGCTTGAATTAAACTAAGTTTCTTGATTTTAATTATTTCCAAAAAGCCATCCTGAACATTAGACATTGGAGAAATGTAAGCATCGTTCCCAAATTGATTTGCATTGGCTATTGTCAAGGAAAAAATAGCTTCTTCAGAGGTGTTATCTAGATTAATTTCTATTGGTTCGAAGTTAAACAGTGTGTAAAAAGTGGCTTTTATATAGTTCATCAACCCACGTCCACTTGCTTTAGCAAAACGATGTGCTACACTTGCATCAAAGCCAATACCGGCAGTACAAAAAAAGTATCGGTCATTAAACCTGCCAACATCCATTTTTTGAGCAGCATGCTTTTTTGCAATTTCGAGGGCTTTGCTGGGTATCATCGGGATGCCTAAATGCCTGGCTAAACCATTGCCGGATCCAATGGGAATGACGCCTAAGGGGATGGAACTTCCTACTAAAACGGAGGCCACTTCATTAATAGTGCCATCACCGCCTACTGCTATAATCCTGTTAGCGCCCATTTCTACTGCATTTCGAGTTAAAATTGAAGCTTCAAGTGGGTGTGATGTTTCCCATACATAGTGTAATGGATCACTTTTAATGGAGGCAATCAAAGCCAGGTATTGGCTTTTCTTTTTGGTACCCGCATTTGGATTGATAATGAAGTGGGTCATTCAAACAAAAATATACAATAAAATGTATCCATACTATATTACATTTGTATTAATATAATAATGACTCAATTTATATGCTTTTATACTTAACCATATTTGGATTTATAACCACTTTCTTAGTGTTTATTAATTTAAGGAATTCAAATAAAACTAACATTTATTTATTTTTCTTTTTATTGATAAACAATATCTATGCTTTATCACATTATGCAACTGTTTTTACTAGCAGCAGACTTTTAGTAGCAATTATGCTTGTGCATTTTACCCCATTATATTTATTACTTGGTCCTCTGTTTTATTTTTATGTCAGGGGCTTATTAAATGATGATTATAAATTAAGCAAATGGGATATTTTGCACTTTGTTCCTGCAGTTTTATTTGTAATAAATATTTCTCCATATCTCATACAGAGCTGGGATTACAAATTAAATTATGCCTCTGGCGTTTTAATAGATAGTCGTAATTTTCTAAAAGTTAATTATTTATTTTTACCACCAAAATTTAGTTTTTTAACCAGACCCGTTATTGCTTTTGTATATGTTATTGTAAGTGTATTATTGATAATTAATAGAGGGTTGAAAAAAAATTATTTATCCAAACAATCAAGCTTGGTATTTAAATGGTTGATGTTGTTGGTAATAACTTCAATATTTATGTATCTAGGTTTTTTATTATTTACATTTGCTGCCTATTTTGACATGGATATAAAGGTGCCTGATCAAAAAGGAAATTTCATTTTATATATTACCATTTTTGGTCTGTTTTTGTTGAATTTTTCGCTATTATTTTTTCCTAATATAATGTATGGATTACCTCAGCTTGATTATGCTATTTTTTCAAGAAAAGGAAAGTTAAAAGAAGCCGACTTGTCACTTTTTGATACAAGTAAAAAGATTAGATCTTTTGAAATTTCGGCAGATAAACTAACCTTGCTAAAGCGTAAAGTTGATTCCTATATTGAGAAAAAACCTTATTTGAGTTCTGAATTTAATCTGACTGTCATGTCTATGGACACGGATATTCCTATTCACCATTTATCTTATTATTTTAATGAGTATCTTAAATTAAATTTTAATACTTGGAAAAACGACCTAAAAATTGCTCATGTAATTGACTTAATACAAAACGGAACAGGTGAAATTTTGACATTAGATGCGTTAGCAAAACAAGCTGGCTTTGGATCAAGGACAAGTTTTTTCAACTCTTTCAAGCAAAAAATGGGTGTAACACCTTCAGAGTACTTAAATAATTCAAACTAGTCTTTCCCTACATTATTTTACAACAATTATGGGAGTAAGTGCTAGTGCTTCAAAGCCCCCACATTACTAGAGAATATCTTAACGGCGATTGCTAAAAGAATAACCCCAAAGAATTTACGAACAGCAAGCAGACCGCCTGGTCCTAATAATTTCTCAATCCAGTTAAGTGATTTTAATACTACATATATAATTGCAAGGTTAGCAACAATGCCCAATAGGATGTAAATTTCTTCAAAGTTTGCTTTCAAAGACATTATAGTAGTCAATGTTCCGCTACCTGCAATAATGGGGAATGCAATTGGTACAACCGATCCAGTGTGACCGTCTTTATCTCCTTTAAATATTTCATGGCCTAATACCATCTCAAGTCCCAATAAAAATATCACAATAGATCCTCCTACCGCGAATGATTTTACATCTAAACCTAATACACTTAAAAAAGGTTTTCCTAAAAATAAAAAAGCAATCATTAAGGCACCTGATATTAAAGTCACTTGAAATGATTTAATGACACCTACTTTTTCTTTCATGGCAATTAATAATGGGATAGATCCCACAATATCAATTACAGCAAACAAAGTAAAAATGACAGTGACTAATTCGTTAAAGTGAAATTCCATAAAAAAAGCTTTGTATGAAGATACAAAGCTTTTTTTATTTAGGCATCCTAAGTTAAATTAATGCAACCTAAATCCAATTTGAATAGTTCTACCCATGGTATTGTAACCGTAAATCTCTTGAAAACGATCCTGCAATAGGTTTTGTACATCTACATAAAAACTTAACCATTTATTTTCTTGGTATTGTACATGTGCATTTAATAATGTGTAATAATCCAATTTCACATCTGGAGTTGCATAACCGCCTACATCATAACGGCTGCTAATGTATCGTCCAGATATAGATGCCTGCCACTTTTTGTGTGCAATACTGTATTGCAATTGCAAACTATGCTTTGGTCTTTTTAACAAGTAATTATAGGTAATAGTGTCTGTAGTGGTAATTCTGTTTTGATTGGTTTCCTGTCCATTTAATAAAGTATAGTTTACACTTATCAATTGGTTATATGGCAATCGGTGGGTTAATTCAACTTCTACTCCGTTAACTTTTTGTTTGATGAAATTAAAAAAATTGTAATCAATGTAATTATAATCTATCCCATTGTTTATAGTTCTATTAAAATATACTACTCTCGCATCTACTGGTTTTGATTTGTAATCAACACCAATTTCGGCATTCACCGAAGTTTCTGCTTTTAATAGTGTGTTATAGCTTATTTCATATAGGCTAGGAGCTTTAAACCCGGAAGAAATGCTAGAAATTACACGTAGCCCTGGTTGTAGGACATAAGAAGGACTAACAGTGAAAGTTTGATTGTCTCCATAACGAGAATGATGATTGTATCTCGTACCCAATTCAAGCAACCAATTTTTAGAAACATCACTTATTAATAAGGAACCGTATAATGCATTTTGAAATTGGAATGTGTCTTTAAAATTTTCGTTATAGGGCCCCCATTCACTTATACTCGCGTAGGTTTGATTATAAGAACCATATCTAAAATCTGACCCTACAATCCATTGAATATTTTTTCCTAGGGACTTTGATAAAAATATATCTGCAAAATGCGTTTTGCCTGCATATTGGTTGTTTTCGTATGTGATATACTTTTTGTCAACACTGTCATTTAAATAACTACGATCCTGTGTAGTATATTGATATTGAAACTGAAAAACGGTTTTATCTTTTTTATATTTTAATTGCAAGCCAGACATGGTGGTGGCATTGTTAAAATATTCGTCTTTATCATCTTTGAAGGCACCGTAATCAATACTCGCTTTATAAGCCGTTTTGCGGGTGTTTGCCTGTATTGACCATTGATTGTTAAGGGTGTAATTTAGTTTAGTATACCAACTGTTGTTTTGGTATCCATCCTTGTCAAAATTACCGGCATTTGTTTTATCGATGGCCGAAGAAAATCCATCTGCTTTTTGATTTTCAAAACCTAGGGTATAATTAATTTTTGCTAAGACACCATTAAAAGCTATTTGATTTGTTTTAGAGCCATAGGTTCCTGTACTAGCGCCACCTGTAATAAAGCTGCCCATTTTTTTCTTAGTTATAATATTAATAACCCCACCAATCGCATCCGACCCATACATGGTACTTTGAGAGCCTTTTAAAATTTCAATTCGCTCGATTTGGGCTAAAGGAACTAGGTTTAAATCAAATTCATTACTAATCATAGAAGGATCGCCCACGGGGGTGCCGTCCACTAAAATTAAAGTGCGTCCACTAGAAGCGCCACGCATGTATATACTGGGCACCGTTCCTGCATTGCTCAAAGTACCAGGCAAATATAAACTTGCTTGCTCGCTTAATACTTGCGCAACGCTTTGTCCTGCATGTGCGTTTAATTGTTCTGTCGTAATAATCGTAACTACTTTACCTGTGCTGTTTTGTTTCTGCTCAATTTTATTGGCAGTTACAATTACATCGTCAAGTGAATTGACATTTTTTGTTTGTGAAAGACTGTCTTTTTGCCCAAAGAGAAGGGTGGAAGCAATTAAGCCTACCGAGAGCGTGATTAATTTTTTGCTCATTGTTTTGTTTTTAGTGATTAACAATGAGCTTCCTGGAATAAGAGAACCATAAGTATTAGATAAGTGTCCCTACCTAAGTATACAATCCTTGCTTTTTACCCGAAAGCTGTTGGTTATAATTTAACTAGGCAGGTCTTCTGGCTCGTTCCTTACAATACATCCTTCCCAAATTGCTTCAGTGGATATTTGTATTGTTTGCCCAATGGCTTAGAACTTACAGCTACGGGAATAGCTCCAGCTTTGACTGGATTCCCTTTTAATCATTTTCATGAACCTAATTCCGAGGCAAACTTAAATAGAATAATCAGGGTGTATGGTTTTAATTATTAACCCTTTGTTGAAAACTAAACAAGTTTTAATATATTTATCCTTAACAAATAGGTGTACCTAAATTCTGTTCGATGAAACAAAAACAAGCCATTAATTTTTTTAGTCTTACCATGATTGTCATAAGCTTGGTAATTGGGATGGGTATTTTTAAAACACCTGCAACTATTGCTGCAAAATCGGGTACGCCTTTAATATTTTTTGCTGCATGGATTATTGGGGGTGTCATCGCATTATTAGGCGCACTTACTTATGCCGAAATTGGACAACGGTTACCTGTAATGGGTGGTTATTATAAAGTATTTGCACATTGCTATCACCCTGGAGTGGGGTTTACAATAAATGTATTAATCTTAATCAGTAATGCTGCTTCGTTGGCAGTGGTGGCATTAATTGGTGCCGACTATGTGAGTGATTTATTGTTTGGTCACCCTTCAAGTACTTTCTTTAATGTTGGTGTAGCCTCTTTGTCTGTTGGGCTTTTTTATATCGTTAATTTATTAGGATTAAAAACAAGTAGCCGTACACAGAATGTGTTAATGATTGTCAAAATTAGTTTAATTGTATTGCTTATTTCTTCATTGTTTAAAGGTGTTACAGTGCCCCCGCATGGATTTAACGAAGGAAAGATATATGCATATGATGGTCATAACGGAGGTTTATTATTACTTGTAAGTTTGGTAGCAGTATTCTTTACTTATGGTGGTTATCAGCAAACTATTAATTTTGGTTCTGAAGTGCAATCTGCTAAAACTATGCAACGCGGTATTGTATTTGGAATTGCAATTGTTTTGTTTCTTTATTTAGCTATTAATTATACTTATATAAAAGTAATTGGCTTTGATAATATGAAAAACGCCAATGCGATTGGATCATTATTATTTGAAGCATGGTTTGGAAAATTTGGTGCCAAGGCTTTTGATTTTGCCATGGTGTTAAGTGTGCTTGCCTATGTAAATGTTATTTTAATGAGTAATCCGCGTGTTATGTTTGCCATGAGCGAGGATAAAGTACTTCCTAAGATATTTCAAACCAAACATCCTAAAACCGAGGCCTTAGTTCCGGGTTTAACCGTGTTTGCAATTGCTACGATTCTTGTAACTTTTTTCGGGAAGGGTGTTGACGATGTTTTAAGTTTTAGCATCTTTCTAGATTGTATGGGCATGAGTACTTCTGCTGCTACATTGTTTATTCTTCGAAATAAGCATCAGGGCGACGAGTCCGTTACGGGCGCTTTAAAAAGATGGACCCCTTTATTTGCGGCTATCTTTGTATTGGCGTATGCCTTTGTTGCAGTTGCTGTAGTTATTGATAAGCCATACGCTGCGCTAACAGCCGTAGCATTAATAATCATTGTACTTATTTTATACAGGGTATTCTACTATCAGAAAAAAGCCGTTTAAGCTTATTTTAGCTTGATACCCGCCTTTCATCTGCCTAAAACCTGCCTTGGTACCAATGCTTTTCCGTTTGTCTAAAAATTAGACAAGTAGGCAGTATTAACCTATTTTTGTACTGTTAGAATGCGCCCTTACAAAGCGCTAATAAAATTATTACATGAAATACATATTCTTTTTATTTTTAATAAGCTTTTCATTGGGCTTAAATGCTCAGGAGCCAGTAAAATGGGATCTAAGGTCTTGTGTCGAGTATGCGATTCAGCATAATATCTCGGTTCAACAAGCCGATGTTCAATCAAGATTAGCCAAATTACAAGCAGATATGGCTAGGTCTAGTCAATTGCCAACCATGAATGGTTCAACAGGAATGGGACTAAGATTAGGACGTTCTATTGACCCTACTACGAATGGCTTTACAAACACTCAATTTTTATACAACAACTTTGGTATTAACGGAGGTATTCAAATTTTCAATGCTGGGAAATTACGTAATGCTGCAGATGCTGCTACTTTTAGCTGGCAGGCTTCTGAAGCAGATAAGGAAAACACAACCAAAGATGTTTCTTTAAGTGTTGCAACTTATTATTTACAAGTTTTGTCGGCTATTGAACAAGCAGAAATTGCAAAGATTCAAATTAGTCAAACAAGAGAGCAATTAGCGGCAACTAAAAAAAGAGTTGAGGTGGGATTGTTGCCGGAATTAAATTTACTTGAATTAGAAACACAATTGGCAAATGATAGTAGTACTTATATAACAGCGTTTTCGAATGTTGAGCAAAGTAAATTGTTATTAAAAGCTTTGTTAAGTTTAGATGCTAGCAAGCCATTTGATGTTCAAGCACAAGCAGTTGATCAAATTAAATTACAATCTTTTGCAGACTTACAACCAGACTATGTATTTAGTGTAGCTGCACAAAATTTACCTGGTGTTAAAGCTGCGTCATATCGTGTTAAAGCTGCAGATAAAAATCAATTAGCTGCGAAGGCAGGATTTTATCCAAGTTTGAGTTTTGGTTATAATTTAACTTCTAATTTTTCCAACGTATTTAGCTATGTTAGTAGTTATAATATGACAGGATATAGCACGCCAAGTGCAACTACTCCATTTGTTACTGTAAACAACGCAAAATATTTCATTCAAAGTCCAGTGTATATGCCGGTTACTGCGAGTAGAAACTGGGGCAATATTTGGAAAGGTTGGGGCGATCAAGTAAATAATAACTTTGGTCAAAGTTTCGGTTTCCAAATGTCTATTCCTATTTTCAATGCAAACCAGTCTAAAATTGCATACCAACAAGCAAAATTAACTTATCGTAATGCTAGCTTGCAAGAGGAAAGTACTCAGTTAAAATTAAAACAAGATATCTATTCTGCTTATACCAATGCTGTTGTTGCTTTCAACAAGTTAAATGCTACTCAAAAAGCGTTGGTTTCTGCTGAAAAGACATTCCAATTCGCTACTAAGCGATATGATTTAGGTTTATTGGGCACTATCGAATTATTGAACAATCAAAATAATTACCTAAAAGCAAAAGTAAATTTTAAATCAGCTCAATATGAGTATGTTTTTAGAATCAAATTACTCGAGTTTTATAAAGGTGAGGCTTTATCACTATAAATTATTAGTATAAAAAATAACGAAAAATGAATAAGAAATTAATTTGGGTACTTGTAGGTTTGGCAGCAGTTATTATACTGTTGGTTAGCTTAAAAAAAGCGGGTGTAATTGGAAAAGAACAAGGCGAAGAAGTTACCACCGAAAAAGTACAATTACGTACTATCACTGAATCAGTTAATGCAAGTGGAAAAATATATCCCGAAGTTGAGGTTAAAGTAAGTCCAGATATTTCTGGAGAGGTAGTTAATCTTTTTGTTGAAGAAGGGGATAAGGTAACCAAGGGTCAAGTGTTAGCTAAGATTTATGCTGATATTTATGCTTCTCAAAAAGATCAAGTTACTGCAAGTGTAAATCAGTTTCAAGCACAATATGAAAATATCAAGGCTTCAATTAGTGGATTAAAAACTAGTTATGATAATACAAAAGCAACTTTTGAGCGTTATAAAAAATTATTAGCCGACAAAATTGTTTCAAGATCAGAGTATGAGCAAACTGAGCAATCTTTTCGTGCTGCTGAATCTAGTTACAATAGTGCTTTGCAATCAATTAAAAGTGGAGAAGCTCAAATTCAGGGTGTGAGAGCGCAATTGTCTCGTGCCGAAAAAGATTTAGCACGTACAACTATTACTGCACCAATGGATGGCATTGTAAGTTCAATGAGTGTAAAGAAAGGGGAGCGCGTGGTAGGTACAGCACAAATGGCTGGTACCGAAATGATGCGTGTTGCTGATATGAAAAGTATTGAAGTAAGAGTGGATGTGGGAGAGAATGATATTACTAAAGTTAAAATTGGTGATACTGCATTAGTAGAAGTAGACGCCTATAACAATAGAAAATTTAAAGGGGTAGTTTATAAAATAGCAAATCCTGTATCTGCTGCTACCTCCGCCTTAAGTACTTCTACAGAAGTTGCTAATTATAAAGTTCATATTCGTTTAGACCCTGCAAGCTACGAGGACTTAATCAAAGAAAATAGTAAGTTTCCTTTCCGCCCAGGTATGACTGCAAGTGCTGATATCCAAACTAAATCTAAAGTAAATGTTATTTCAATTCCTTTGAATGCCGTTACTACTAGAGATAAAGAAGGTAAGGGTAAAGAGACTAAGGTTTCTACTAAAACTGATGATAAAAATGCAAATGCACCTGAAGCAAAAGACGAAGAAGTAAATGAAGTGGTATTTGTTTTGCAAAAAGACAACAAGGTGAAAATGGTGAAAGTGAAAACAGATATCCAAGACTTAAACTATATTGAGGTTGCTGGATTAAAAGTTGGTGACGAAGTAATCACAGGCCCTTATAGTATTGTAAGCAAAACTTTAAAAGAGGGTAGCTTAGTGAAAGTTGTTGCAAAAGATAAATTATTTGAGGAGAAGAAATAAGTCGCAGAAATAACTTGAAAAAAGGGGTACATCTAAAAAATGTGCCCCTTTTTTTATGATTTCCTATCTTTGCAATATGAATACAAAAACAATAGGCATTATTGGAAGTGGAAGTTGGGCTACGGCTATTGCTAAAATTGTTACGGATAATGGTCATTCAATTCATTGGTGGGTTAGACAATCAAGCAATATCGACTATTTTGAAAAGCGCCATCATAACCCACATTACCTAAGAAATGCTTATTTTGATGTATCTAAAATACAGTTTTCGGACGATGTGTGTAAAGTGGTGGATGGTTCGGATATTGTCATCATTGCAGTTCCCTCTATTCATATTGAAGCTTCGCTAGCTGGATTAGGTCCTAACGCTTTTGAAGGCAAGCAAGTAGTATCGGCAGTTAAAGGGGTGCTGCCAAAGTTGAATAACTTATTAAATGATTATTTGTTTCAGCAGTTTGCTTTGCCATTGGATCAATATTTTACTTTATTAGGTCCAAGCCATGCCGAAGAGGTTGCAGCGGAGCAATTATCATATTTAACTTTTTCAGGAATTGATCAAGAAGCAACTCAACATATTGCAGACTATTTTAAATGTGAATACATCAATACAATTGTCAACAACGATGTGATTGGAGTACAATACGCAGGTGTTGCAAAAAATATTTATGCATTAGGTGCAGGTATTGCTCATGGCCTTGAATATGGCGATAATTTTTTAAGTGTTTTTATTGCTAATACAGCAAGTGAAATGAAAAAATTATTGAAAGCTATTATGCATAAAGGAGATCAAAATTGTGATGCAGTTAATTACAATGCTTCGGTATATTTAGGTGATCTATTGGTAACTTGTTATTCATTGCATAGTCGTAACAGAACCTTTGGTAATATGATTGGTAAAGGGTATTCAGTTAGAGCGGCAGAATTAGAAATGAATATGGTGGCGGAAGGGTACAATGCATGTAGATGTATCATGGCTATTAATGAAGACATCAAAGCCGACTTGCCAATTATAGCGGCTATTTATAAAATTCT
>CANFLP010000048.1 GCA_947447835.1 Bacteroidota bacterium | reverse complement strand
TTGGGCTGCAAGTAAAAACTAATTAAGTCCTACATGGAAATAGATGAAATAAGAGAATATGCACTCTCTCTGCCCGAGGCAGAGGAGTGCTTTCCTTTTGGAGAAGACAATTTAGTACTCAAAACCAAAGGAAAGATATTTATCATTTTAGATTTAGCTGCTTTACCCGGCACCATGAACTACAAGGCCACACCAGATGATATTATTGAACAAAGGGACCAATATCCAGATGCTATTTTCCCCGGTTTTCACATGAATAAGAAGCATTGGAACACATTACACCTAAACCATATAGTGCCTTCAAGAATCATTCAGGCATTGGTGTATTCCTCCTATTCATTGGTTAGAAAGTAGCCAAAAAGGCCCTCAAATTTAAAAGCTGTACCTTGCACTCCATTATGAGTACAAATTTCAAGTCCTTAAATTTAATTGAGCCAATATTACTTGCACTTTTTGAAGAAGGATACACTACCCCTACGCCCATTCAAGAACAATCTATCCCTATTTTATTAGAAGGAAAGGATTTATTAGGATGTGCCCAAACTGGTACCGGGAAAACAGCCGCTTTTACCCTACCTATTATACAAATGCTTTCTGCAAAACCTGTAGAAAAAAGAAAAAGAATTAAATGTTTGATAGTTACACCTACGCGTGAGCTAGCCATTCAAATTGCGGAAAGTTTTAATGCCTATGGCAGACACACGCAGTTAAATTGCACGGTAATTTTTGGTGGTGTTGGACAAGGCCCACAGGTGACTGCATTGAAAAATGGAGTGGATGTAGTAATAGCCACACCAGGTCGTTTACTAGATTTAATGAATCAAGGTTTTATAAGTCTTAGAGACGTTGAATTTTTTGTTTTAGACGAAGCAGATAGAATGTTGGATATGGGCTTTGTGCATGATGTGAAAAAATTACTTGCGGTATTGCCAAAGAAAAGACAATCGTTATTTTTCTCAGCAACAATGCCTCCTGAAATTGTGAACTTGGCAAATAGTATTTTACACAATCCTGAAAAAGTAACCGTAACTCCGGTATCTTCTACAGTTGAGATAATTGATCAAGCAGTCTATTTTGTAGACAAGGTTAATAAAAACGCCTTATTAGTAGAAGTATTAAAAAATCCAGCCATTAAAACGGCCTTGGTATTTACCAGAACTAAGCATGGTGCTGACAAAGTAGTTCAGCTATTAACTAAGAATAATATTATTGCAGAAGCCATCCACGGCAATAAATCTCAAAATGCAAGACAAAGAGCATTGAGTAATTTTAAGGAGCAGACAACGCGTGTGTTAGTTGCAACAGATATTGCTGCAAGAGGCATAGACGTAGATGAACTTGCACATGTAATCAATTTTGATATTCCTAATATACCAGAAACATACGTACACAGAATTGGAAGAACGGGTCGTGCAGGTGCCGAGGGTACTGCATTGTCATTCTGCGATTATGAAGAAAAAGAATTCTTGGCAGACATTGAAAAATTGATTGGAAAGACTGTGCCTGTAATTTTCGAGCACCCCTTCCCAATGCAACAATTTCATGTTAATAAAACCTCCAATGACGGCGGCAGAAGCAAACCTCAAAATATAAGAGGCCGAGCACCCAAGCATGAGGGTGGATTTGGGGCTAAAGGAGGTCAAAAAAGAAGATTTTCGAGCAACAAAGCCAATCGCGGATAGTATCTTTGTAGTGAATTAATAACTGTATCAATTCACAATATGAATAATATTAAAAAGATTTCTGTAGGTCAATTAGGTTATGGCTTTATTAAAGACCTGCCAAAAGGGAAGGATGAATACTATTTACGTAATAAACAAAATCGTAGTGGCATTCAATATCGAAAGCTAAGTGCATTAGAAATTGAAATTCTTGTTCGAAATAGAAATACCAGTGACGATTGGTCAAACATATTAGTATCCAACGAGTTTAATCCTGAATTAGTCAAAAACTGTTCCTTCTTTGGATTAATTCGCATTGGTAATTTAGAAAGCAGCTGTCTTAGCTTTAGCGATTTAATCGTACCTATTGGTTTATATAATTCTACCATCATTAGTTCTGACTTTGGGAATAATGTGTCTATTCATAATGTGAATTACATGTCGCATTATATTTTAGGCAACGAAGTAATCATTAATAATGTAAATGAGCTAGTAACTACCAACCACTCAAAATTTGGAAACGGTATCATTAAAAAAGGGGAATCTGAGTCGGTAAGAATCTGGCTAGAACTTTGCAATGAAAATACGGGGCGTAAAGTATTGCCATTTAACGGTATGACAGCAGGAGATGCCTATTTATGGACTAGACATAGAGAAGACTTACTACTACAGAAAAAGTTTATTGAATTAACCGATAATCAATTTGATAATAAACTAGGTTACTACGGAAAAATTGGAGACCGTACCGTTATCAAAAACTGTAAAATCATCAAAGATGTTTGGGTGGGAGAAGATGCCTACTTAAAAGGCGCCAATAAAATTAAGAATGTAACTATCAACTCACATCCAGATGCAAAAACGCAAGTGGGAGAAGGTTGTGAATTGGTAAATGGAATCATTGGTTATGGTTGTAGAATTTTCTACGGCATTAAGGCAGTTCGTTTTGTTTTATCAGACTACTCTCAATTAAAATACGGGGCGCGATTAATTAACTCTTTCTTAGGACCAAATGCTACCATATCTTGTTGTGAGGTATTAAACTCATTAATCTTTCCAGCACACGAACAGCATCATAATAATAGCTTCCTATGTGCAGCCTTGGTTATGGGGCAGAGTAATATTGCTGCAGGTGCTACTTTGGGATCCAACCATAATAGTCGCGGAGCCGATGGAGAAGTGATTATGGGTCGTGGATTTTGGCCTGGACTTTGTGTAAGCATCAAACATAACTCCAAGTTTGCAAGCTTCTCTTTATTAAACAAAGGAGACTATAATTACGAATTAGCTATTCCACTTCCGTTTTCACTCATAAGCAACGAGCCGCTTAAGGATGAATTAATCATCATGCCTGGTTATTGGTTCTTATATAATTTTTACGCCTTAGCAAGAAATGCATGGAAGTATGTAGACCGTGATAAACGTAAATACAAAACACCCATTTTCGAATATGATTACCTAGCCCCTGATTCAGTAAACGAATTAGTGAATGCAAGAAAAATAATTGCAAAAGCGGTAGCCATCGCTCAATTAAATAAAAGTAAAAAGCCAATTCCTACCGATGATAATAAGTTGTTTAACCTAGGGGAAGACTTATTAAAATCAAAAAGCAAAAAAGAAATTGATGCTTTAGAAGTGATAGTGACCGGATTTGAAAATAGCAAGCGAAAAACTAAATTGGTAAAGTCCTATGATGCTTACCATATGTTTGAAAAAATGATTTTCATGTATGGTATCGAAGCTGTTTTAGAAACCATAGAAAATAAAAAAGGGAAAGCTATTTTAAATGCCGTGCACACTATAAAATTGAGCACTACTAATTTAACCTGGGCAAATATTGGCGGACAATTGATTCCTCAAAAGAATGTAGATAGCTTGTTGAGCAAAATTAAGAATGACCATATTAAGAGTTGGGATGAAGTACACTCTTTTTACGAACAGGAATCTGAAAAATATAGTAGCCGAAAAAACAACCATGCGCTTGCTTGCCTTGAAGCACTGACTGGCAAACAATTAGGCAAATTATCTGCAACTCAGTTAATAGCATGGATTGACACTTATTTTGAAATTAAAAAAGACATTACTACACGTATACAAAAAACGAGAGCTAAGGATTACGCGAATCCATTTAGAAAAATGGTATACGAAAACGAAGCTGAGATGAATGCAGTGGTGGGCGCTTTAGAAGACAATGGTTTTATCAATGATCAAAACAAGCACATTGAATCACTTGGGAAAAAATTAACCGAAGTTAAAAAGCAACTAAAAATTAAATAGGTTCATGCCTACGCCTAATTGCCATTGAGTGGTTTTCCATTTAGTTTGGTCTTGCAATTCATTTATGTTTTGCATGCCAACCACGTATCTACCATATAAAAAGAAACCGCCTAAATTTAATTTCGCGCCGCCCACAAATGCAAATTCGCCATTTTTAAATGCCATGCTGGCGTTTCCAACCCCGTCCTTTTTTTGATCTAACAAAATACTATACTGAGGGCCGGCTTGAATACTTAATTTTTGAATAGGCTTCAATTCAAATAAAATAGGTATTGACAAATAATTAAGATGATACGTTTCTGGCTGCAAAGCCACTCCATTCACGTAGTTTGTAATTATTGCAGGAGTAGTTTCTAATTTAGTTTGCGATAAGATTGCTTCTGATGAGATGCCCATTTTATCATTGATGCCTATATACATAACTGCTCCAGCATGATATGATGCGGTATTATGATCCACTGCAACGTTATTTACACTAGAAAAATTTTGCCCTACTTTGATTCCAAAACTAAATTTCTCTTGGGCATTCACTGAAGTAGTAACAAAACAAACTATTAATATGGCGATATACTTTTTCATGACAATTCTATTTATAATTAAACGAAAATACTTAGATGCAAGTTACACTGCCCTATTCTTAATTATTCGTTAAACCAACTCAATTACAGTAATTTCTGGCAAAATACCTACCCTTCCTGGATAACCTAAAAATCCAAACCCTCTGTTTACATATAATTGCTGAACGCCTGAATTATAAATGCCTGCCCATTGCTTATACACCCATTGTACTGGACTCCATTTAAAATAAGGATTTTCTAACCCAAATTGCATTCCATGGGTATGACCTGATAACATTAAATCTACATGAGGATACTTAGGAATTACTTCGGCTTCCCAATGACTAGGGTCATGACTCATTAAAATAATAGGATCTTCCTCATGAACTCCAATCATTGCCTTGTCCATTTTGCCATACTTAGGAAACCTCGCTTTTGCACCCCAGTTTTCAATACCTACCAATTGAATATATGCCCCTTCTTTCTCAATTTTCACATTTTCATTCATAAGCAATCTCCACCCTAAGTTAGCATGCATTTGTTTTAAGTCTTCTAAATTTTGTTGTTTTGCTTGTACACTATCCCATTGAACATAGTCGCCATAATCATGATTGCCTAATGTGCTAAAAACGCCATGTGGTGCCTTAATCTGACTAAAAACTTCCATCCATTCATGCATTTCGATTGCACGATCATTTACTAAGTCACCAGTAAATAGCACCATGTCAGCATTTTGATTTTTTATCAAATCAATTCCTTTTTGAACAGCAGCTTGGTCTTTTAAACTACCACTATGTATATCACTAATATGAATAATTTTAAAACCTTTAAATGCAGAAGGCAATCCACTTAATGCAATTTTCTTTTTAATAATTTTATAATTGTACTTATTGCCAAACCCGTATATCAAGGAAAAAAACAAGGAGGATGCCATACCCACTCCTAACCAACTTAAAAAAGTGGATCTTGGAATACCATTTTCGGTATTAATAAATTGAGCCCCTGTGTATGAGGTGATCTTACCCAATGTCCAAAATGTACCTCTTCTGATATCATCAATTAAAAAAACTAGGGCCATCAAAAGCTGGGTGAACATCCAACCCATACTCATTGAAAAGATATATTGCCTAAAATAAGGGTTGTTCAGGTATGGAAATAATAAAAAAGACCCTAAACTAACAATACAAATGAACCAATAAATAATAGTTACCCCGGTCTTAACCCCTGGCCCGCTTCCCTGTAAAAGGTGTTTTATGACCTGATAAATGTAAAAATCAATGATAATCAATACTAGGAGTAGAATCGAAATAAAAACAGGGTTTCTCATATAGGGATTTAAAGGACAAAAATAGGGCCAAAAGCCTTATTTTTGGCAGAAATTAAGGATACCTATTTTATGGCAAGAATAATTGGAATTGCGAATCAAAAAGGAGGTGTGGGTAAAACCACTTCTGCAATAAATATTGCGGCTAGTTTGGCTGTTTTGGAATACAAAACCTTACTGATTGATGCGGACCCTCAGGCCAATAGTACCACTGGAGTGGGTTTTGATTTACACAATATTACTACAAGCTTATACGACGGGATGATTAATCATACCCCATTGGTAGATATTATCCTAAAAACCGAGATTCCTCATTTGGACGTTATTCCTTCCCATATTGATTTAGTGGGTGCCGAAATTGAACTAGTTAACTTCCCTAATAGAGAAAATGTATTAAAAGAATTATTAGTTCCGATACAAGACCAATACGATTTTATTATCATCGACTGTTTGCCTTCATTGGGATTAATCACAGTAAATGCATTAGTAGCATCCAACAGTGTAATTGTTCCAGTACAATGCGAATTTTTTGCCTTAGAAGGTTTAGGTAAATTATTAAACACCGTTAAGATTGTTCAAAGCAGATTAAATCCAGATTTGCAAATAGAAGGAATCTTAATGACAATGTATGACGGTCGCTTACGTTTGAGCAATCAAGTAGTAAGTGAGGTACGCAAACATTTTGACGATATGGTTTTTGCAACTATTATACATCGTAATACAAGATTGAGTGAAGCCCCAAGTGTTGGCAAACCTGTAATCTTATATGATGCAGATAGCAAGGGCACCGTGAATTACTTAAACCTTGCAAAAGAAATTTTACAAAAAAATGGCATGACTAATATGAGTAATGCCGAGCGAATAATTGATTAACTATGAGCAAGAGCACACCCAATAAAGATATGATTGGAAAGGGACTTCGTTCTCTATTGCAAAACATAGACGCTGAGTATAAAAACCCAGCAGGAAGAGTGGAAGCTGCCACTAAGGAAAAAGCGGTAGCCACTAACCGTATCCCATTAAGTGAGATTCAAGTTAATCCAAAAAATCCAAGAAAGGATTTTGACGAAATAGCGCTTCAAGAATTAAGACATTCTATTAAGTTGCATGATATTATTCAACCTATCACAGTTGCATTATTGCCCAACGGTAAATATCAATTGATTGCAGGTGAAAGAAGATTCCGTGCTGCTAAGCTAGCTGGCTTAAACGATATTCCCGCATACATCAGACAAGGTAATGACCAAGAGTTATTAGAACTAGCCTTGTTGGAGAATTTACAAAGAGTAGACTTAAATGAAATTGAAATTGCTTTAAGTTATCAAAGAATGATGCAAGAGTTGAACTATACGCAAGAGAAGGTTTCTGAGCGCATGGGTAAGGATAGATCAACTGTTGCGAACTATATTCGTTTATTGGACCTACCTCCTGCAATCCAAGCTGCTGTGCGTAAAGGCACATTGAGTGTAAGCTTAGCCAAAATACTTATTGGAAAAGAAATTGACCAACAATTATTCCTTTTTAAAGAAATTATAGAGAAAGGATTAACTGTTCGTCAAACGGAAGACCTAGTTAAAAAAATGAACGCAGCTAGTGGCAAAGCGCCAAAAGTTGCTAAAAAGAATGAACTTTCTCCAGTATATAAAAAATTAGAAGATAAATTAGCTAGTCATCTTTCTGCAAAAGTTATTTTGCAACAACAAAAAAACGGAAGTGGAACTATCACTATTTCTTACCAAGATATTAATGGCCTAAATACAATTTTAGATGCAATGCAAGTTAGCATTAGCTAAGACCAGGCTAATATTATTAATCATATTGTTGATAGGTTTTCAACAAGCAAGTTGGAGTCAAGACTCGGCTTACATTAAACAAGCGGATACAATACGACATCATAGTCCAAGACTTGCAAAAAGATATTCATTGATATTGCCAGGCTTAGGTCAGGCTTATAACAAACAATACTGGAAAATTCCAATTGTGTACGGTATCCTTTCCATTCCTGTAGCTACCTATATTTACAATAACGACTTATATTTAAAAACAAAGTTTGCATATCAGGCTAAATACAAAGAAGCTAAAGGGGACGCATCTGATGTTGCCAAGATAGATCCAACTTTGAAAAATTTAACCCTTGGATCCTTACAGAGCTACAGAAACGTATTTAGAAAAGATAGAGACTACTCAGTATTGTGGTTATTATTAGGATGGGGCTTAAACATAGCAGACGCAACCGTGTCTGGGCATTTGAAAGAATTTGATATTAATTCAAATTTAACAATGAGTATCAAGCCAACAATACAACCTACTACACAGCAAACGGGGTTGTCATTACAGTTGCATTTTAAAAACTTACACGCTAAATAAAAGCACTATGAAAATAGCTTTAATAGGATATGGAAAAATGGGTAAGGCAATTGAAGAAGTTGCTTTGGCAAAAGGACATGAAATTGTTTTAAAAATAGATGTTCAAAATAACCACGAATTCACAAAGGAAAATATTCAAAAGGCAGACGTTGCTATAGAATTTACTGGCCCGCATAGTGCATTTGAGAATGTAAAAAAATGTATTGAATTAGGTGTGCCTGTTGTAAGTGGTTCAACTGGATGGTTAGAAAAATGGGACGAAATAAAAAAAGTTTGTGATGAACATAATGGATGTGTAGTATATAGTAGTAATTATAGTATTGGCGTTAATCTATTTTTTGAAGTGAATAAGCAATTGGCTAAATTAATGGAGCCTTACAACGACTACGACGTAAGTATGGTAGAGCTGCATCATACCGAAAAGAAAGATGCTCCTAGTGGCACTGCAATTTCCTTAGCTGAACAAATATTATCCAATATTGGGCGAAAAAAACAATGGGTAAACAACCCTTCGTTAACCCCATCTGACTTAGTAATTACATCAGAAAGAATAGACCCAGCACCTGGTACACATACAGTTACCTATAGTTCAGCAATTGACACGATTGAAATTATACATACTGCACATACCCGCAAAGGATTTGCAAGCGGAGCGGTTTTAGCTGCCGAGTTTGCCAATAAAAAAAATGGTATATTTACAATGAAAGAAGTTTTAGGATTATAATATGTTATCAAAAAAGACACAATACGCATTACAAGCACTCTCCTATATGGTAGGAAAGGATACTGAGCATCCTATCCTTATTGCAGAGATAGCCGAAGCGAAACATATTCCTTTAAAATTTTTAGAAAATATTTTATTAGAATTAAAGAAAGCTGGTTTTTTAGAAAGTAAAAAAGGCAAAAATGGCGGTTATTTATTTGCAACAGCTCCAAACAAAATTAAGCTTTCTGCCATTTTCAGAACCATTGAAGGACCTATTGCATTATTACCCTGCGTGAGTTTAAACTTTTATAAAAAGTGTGAGGATTGTAATGAAAAGGTTTGTGGAATTAACAAGGTAATGGTTGAAGTTAGAGACAACACCTTGGCTGTTTTAGACAAAAGAACAGTAGCTGATTTGTTTGTAAAAAAATAACGACCTCCCCCGAGTCGTAAATATTAACCCGTTTTATAATTAATTTTTATGAAAAGAATTACGCTTGTTATTCTGTTATTTACACTTGCAAAAACTAGTAAAGCACAAAGCTTAATTGGCGGGGACCATGTCTTAAAAACAAACCTATCGGCTGATGCCATTCAAAACTATAATTTAACCTTTGAGAAAAGCTTAAATCATTTCATGTCACTTTCGGTGAGTTATGCCACCATGCCAAAAAGAGATCTGCCTTTAAAATCTTTAGTAAAACAATTTATCGACAACCCTAATATCAACTTTGACAATTTTAAAGTGGCAAATAATACCATCACCATTGAAAGTAGATTTTATTTAGGACTACAAAAAATGTCAGGATTCTATATTGCACCTTATGCAAGGTTTGGTAATATGGAGGTAGACGTGCCAGTGAATTACACATATACTTATACGCCAGCTCCTATTCAAGGGGTAACAATTCCCGCACAAACCGTTTCAACGTCTGCTAATTTAGTTGGAACCATCCGTTCTCAAAGCGTAGGAGCTTATTTTGGAATGCAGTTTCAGCTATTAACAAAGCTGGTTTTAGATGTATGGTTAATCGGTGGCCATTATGGAACCTCAAATGGGAAATTGCAAGCAGATTTGCCTGCAAACACCCCTCCTGTTATTTCTTCAGCAGCATTGAATGCACTTAAATCAACGATTGATCAAACCAACGCTAACCCTTTTCATTTAAGTACAGTTGTTTCTGGGAATAGTATTATAACCAATACCGATGGCCCTTGGGCGGGTCTTAGAGGGGCGGGAATTACGGTTGGATTAAGATTTTAAGGAAGCTGCCAAACTGTTTAGTATTTCGTTACCTTTGTAAACGCAAATACGCATATTATGATTCCTACTTATTTACAAGACCATTTTAAGCATCAACAATACGACGCTAATAATTTTTTCTTAATCGCTGGACCATGCGTTGTGGAGAGTGAGGAATTGGTATTTGAAATAGGAGAAAAAGTGTCTACAATATGCAAGAACTTAGGTATCCCTTATGTATTCAAAGCAAGTTATAGAAAAGCCAACCGCACAAGTGCAAATTCATTTACAGGCATTGGAGATGACACAGGAATGGAATTGATACAAAAAGTAGGGGCTCATTTTAAAGTGCCAACAACTTCTGACATACATGCACATGACGAAGCTGCAATAGCTGCTCAATACATTGATATTTTACAAATACCAGCATTCTTATGTCGCCAAACGGATTTATTAGTTGCTGCTGCTGAAACTGGAAAAATAGTGAATGTAAAAAAAGGACAATTTTTAAGTGGGGCATCAATGAAGTTTGCAGTGGACAAAATCAAATTAGCGGGTAACGATAAAATCATGTTAACTGAAAGAGGAAACACTTTTGGATATCAAGATTTAGTAGTGGATTATAGAAATATTCCTGCCATGGCAGAAAACAATGTTCCAGTAATTATGGACTGTACGCATTCCTTACAACAACCCAACCAAACAAGTGGTGTAACTGGTGGCAATCCTGCATTAATTGAAACAATTGCGAAAGCTGCTATCGCAACTGGAGCTGATGGATTATTTATTGAAACACACCCTAACCCAGCAGTAGCAAAAAGCGATGGCGCCAATATGTTAAGATTGGAATTACTAGAGCCATTATTAGAAAAATTAGTGCGTTTAAGGAGCGCTGTAATTTAACTAGTACTTTAACGGATTTCTTTTACCCAACAAGATATAATGCTTGATGCTCCTTAAAAAGGCAAGCACCATGTATACAATTACTGGCGAACCTAGGGTCAAGAAAGAGATGTAAATAAACCACATACGAATCCTAGAGCTAGCCACTCCTAAGCGCTCCCCTATTGCGGAACAAACGCCAAAAGCATGTATTTCTAAAAAATCGCGCATTTTCTGCATTTTATTTGAGTTTATTGATAATCAAATCTAACAAAAAAGTGGACATAAAGTGCATTTTTTGATAGCGCCGAGGTGCATTTTGGCTTACCTTTGCATCAGTTTTAACACCAAAATTTACAACTATGGCTTTTGATATCGAAATGATCAAAAAATTGTACGCTGAAATGCCTGCAAAAGTGGAAGCTGCTCGCAAAATGTTGAGTCGCCCATTAACATTATCAGAGAAAATTTTATTTTCCCATTTACATAGTGATCAAAAATTAGAAAGCTTCGCAAGAGGTGGTTCTTATGTTGATTTTGCACCAGACCGTGTAGCAATGCAAGACGCAACTGCGCAAATGGCATTATTGCAATTTATGCAAGCAGGTCGTCCAAAGGTTGCTGTGCCAAGTACAGTACATTGCGACCATTTAATTTCTGCAAAAGTAGAAGCAAAACAAGATTTACAAGTTGCAACATCAGAGAGCAAAGAGGTTTATGATTTCTTAGCATCTGTTTCAAACAAATATGGTTTAGGATTTTGGAAACCAGGTGCTGGTATTATTCACCAAGTAGTTTTAGAAAACTATGCATTCCCAGGTGGTATGATGATTGGTACCGATTCTCACACAGTGAACGCTGGTGGTTTAGGTATGTTAGCAATTGGTGTGGGTGGTGCTGATGCTTGTGATGTAATGGCAGGATTAGCTTGGGAATTAAAATGGCCTAAATTAATTGGTATTAAATTAAAAGGAAAGTTAAGCGGATGGACTGCTCCAAAGGATGTGATTTTAAAAGTGGCTGGTATCTTAACTGTAAAAGGTGGTACTGGTGCAATTGTAGAATATTTTGGTGAAGGTGCTACAAGCATGAGCTGTACTGGTAAAGGAACAATTTGTAATATGGGTGCCGAAATTGGTGCTACTACTTCTACATTTGGTTACGATGCAAGTATTAGCCGTTATTTAACATCAACTGGCCGTGCCGATGTAGCTGCTTTAGCGGATACCGTTGCGGAACACTTAACTGCAGATGCAGAAGTATATGCAAACCCAGAGAAATATTTTGACGAAGTAATCGAAATTGATTTAGATACTTTAGAACCACATTTAAACGGACCATTCACTCCAGATTTAGCAACACCTATTTCTAAAATGAAAGAAGTAGCTGCTGCAAACGGATGGCCAACAAAAGTGGAAGTAGGTTTAATTGGTAGTTGTACAAACTCTTCTTACGAAGACATTAGCCGTGCAGTAAGTTTAGCTAAACAAGTTGCTCAAAAAGGTTTGACAACTAAAGCAGAATACATGATCACTCCAGGTTCTGAGCAAGTAAGATTCACTATTGAAAGAGATGGTTTCTTAGACGTGTTCAGTCAAATTGGTGCAAAAGTATTTGCAAATGCATGTGGCCCTTGTATTGGAATGTGGGAGCGTGTAGGTGCTGAGAAAAAAGAAAAAAATACCATCGTACATTCTTTCAACAGAAACTTTGCAAAGCGTGCTGACGGTAATCCAAATACATATGCATTCGTAGCTTCTCCAGAGATTGTTACAGCATTAGCTATTGCAGGTGATTTAACTTTCAATCCGCTAACTGACACTTTAACTAATGATAAAGGCGAACAAGTGATGTTAGATGCACCAACTGGTGATGAATTACCAACAAAAGGTTTTGCTGTGGATGACGCAGGATTCCAAGCACCGGCCGAAGATGGTTCAAATGTTGTAGTTGCAGTAGATCCAACATCTAAGCGTTTACAATTATTAGATCCTTTTGCAGCATGGGAAGGAACTGATTTAAAATCATTGAAATTATTAATTAAGGCAAAAGGAAAATGTACAACGGATCATATCTCTATGGCAGGTCCATGGTTAAAGTTCCGCGGTCACTTAGACAATATCTCTAACAACTTATTAATTGGCGCTGTTAACTTCTTTAACGAAAAAACAGACAATGTTAAGAGTCAAATCAATGGCAACTACGATACAGTACCTAATACACAAAGAGCTTACAAAGCTGCTGGTGTTGGAACAATTGTAGTGGGTGATGAAAACTACGGAGAAGGTAGTTCTCGTGAGCACGCTGCAATGGAGCCACGACATTTAGGTGTACGTGTAGTATTAACTAAATCATTTGCGCGTATTCATGAAACCAACTTGAAAAAGCAAGGTATGTTGGCTTTAACTTTTGCAGACAAAGCCGACTACGATAAAATTCAAGAAGACG
>CANFLP010000047.1 GCA_947447835.1 Bacteroidota bacterium | reverse complement strand
GTAAATTCAAATTAAGCCACAAAGCTTTATTACCTAAGCCAGAGCAAGCGCCTCGCGAAGACCGCGGCCCTCAAGCATAATTTTCTACGTCTAATAACGTTGATCACAAATATTGAAATCCTCTCGAGTAATCGGGGGGATTTTTTATTGCCCTAATCCGAAGGTATTCATCAGCATAAAGTTATCTTTGGGCCTTAATACAAGTTCATGCCTAAAGAGTATATCCAAATAGCTTTTGATTTTAACAACCAAGACCAGTTTGAGATGCTGGTAGCTCAACTAGCTGAACTTGGTTTTGATGGATTTAATGAGGAAGAGGCGGCTACAGGAATCAATAATGGAGTAGGAATGAGTAGCATCCTTGGGACAGCGGCAGGATTAGGAGCCGGTGCTGGGCATTGCAAAACGTTTATTCTTACCACCGAGTTTGATGCAAAAGAATTAGCTAACGAATTAGAAATAATATTTAAACAACACAATTTAACTTTTTCTAAATCAATAGTTAAGGAAGAAAATTGGAATGCAGTATGGGAGTCTAATTTTGAGCCAGTAAGAATAGATGACTTTGTTGGAATTCGTGCTCATTTTCACCCGCACTTTGAACCCGCGGTCCAATTTGAAATTAATATCACCCCTAAAATGAGTTTTGGAACAGGGCATCATGGCACCACTTTTACAATGATGCAAATGATGGGTGAAATGAATTTCATGGAAAAGTCGGTCTATGATTTTGGCTCTGGAACAGGCATTTTGGCCATCTTGGCCGAAAAATTAGGAGCAGCGTCGGTACTTGCGGTGGACAATGATGATTGGTGTATAGAAAATTCAATAGAGAATATTCAGAATAATGAGAGTAAGGTTATAAAGGTGGAGAAGGTAGTATCGGCCATACAGGAGCAACAATTTGATATTGTCCTAGCCAATGTAAATAGGCACATTATAGAGGCCAATATGGATGAGCTTACCCAGGCAGGAAAATCAGGAGGGCAATTAGTATTAAGTGGATTACTTATTGAGGATCAAGAAGATATCGTAAAATTAGCTGCTGAAAATGGATGGAATTTCCTGAAAAATAAGACTATGAATGGCTGGATTAGCCTCCTTTTTGTAAGGCCGTAGTCTCTTATAATTGCTATGTTAACAAACCATTAATTTTTTTGGGCGTATATTTGCGAACCCAACGCGGAGACTATGAACGAATCGATACTTGTTATATTGGCTTATTTAATTGGTTCTATACCTACATCGGTATGGATTAGCAAGTCTGTGTTTAATATGGATATTCGTGATTATGGTAGTGGAAATGCAGGAGCTACCAACACTTTTCGTGTATTAGGATCTAAATGGGGAAGCATTGTAATGCTTGTAGATGTAACCAAAGGAATCATTGCTACGTCCTTGTATATTGTAATCCCTTTTTATCTAACCAACGAATTAGCTAGAACCAATTTTATGATTGTGCTAGGCTTGGCGGCAGTAATTGGGCATATTTTCCCAATTTGGGCCAATTTTAGAGGCGGAAAGGGGGTGGCTACTTTATTAGGGATGGCTTTGGCAATTCAGCCCACAGTGGCCCTTATTTGCTTAGTTATTTTTGTATTTACACTTGTAACAACTCGATTTGTATCTTTAAGCTCAATGTTAGCTGGAATAGCTTTTATGGTATTAATCTTATTCATTTTCAATGAAAAAGAAACCATGTATCGCTTATTTGCCATTATTGTAGCCTTAATGGTGATTATAACACACCAAAAGAACATAACAAGACTTCTTAAGGGTACCGAGAACAAGGTCCCATTATTTAAAAATAAGAATAAATCGTAACTGATTTAACTTGTTGGTTTACAGTATTTTATATCTTTTTATTGATTTACTATTTGTACTAACTTAGAATTTAGTAACTTTGCCCTCCCTTAAATAATTTTCTTATGACAGGACCTCAGCATATTTTAGAGAAGTTGCAATTGAAAGAAGAGAAAAATTTACTGATTCAAGGGTTGCCTTCCAGTGTAGAGAAACAATTTGCAAAACTCAACTATAACAAAAACATTACTCCTTTGTTAAAAACAAGGAAGATTGATTTTGCTTTAATTTTTGCAATTAATCAATTGCAACTTAACAATATCTTAAAAGAAGTGTTTTCGGCATTACATCCAGAAAGTAAACTTTGGATAGCTTATCCAAAAACAGCTTCTAAGATTGTTTCCGATTTAAATAGAGACGCAAGCTGGGAAATTCTTTCAAAAAATGAATATGAAGCCATTCGTCAAGTTACATTGGATCATGTTTGGACGGCTATGCGTTTTAAGAAAGTAGATCAATTGCCAAATAAGAATCGTGCTTTTGTTGAATTTAAAGCTGCTGATATTAAGGTGGATGATTTTGCAAAAAGAATCATTGCCTTACCAATTGAATTAGATAAGATTTTGGCTGCACATGACGAGGCTAGAGAATTTTTCACCTCTCTTTCAATCTTAAATCAAAAAGAATATTTAAGTTGGATTCAAGGTGCAAAAAAAGAAGAAACTAAACAAAAACGTTTAGAGGCTACTTTAGAAAAATTATTGGCTGGCAAAAACAATCCGACAGAGAAGTAAAAAGTCAAAATAGCGCAAAGAATTAGATTAGTAAGTATATAAGAATCCTCTAATGAATTTTAGGGGATTTTTTATGTCCTGTAATGCAGGGAAAGTTATTTATAAATTACGGTCCCAATAGTGGACGTTAGTTCTCTTTCAATATCCTTTAGATGCTTGTGAATTTGTAATAATTGAATTTGTTCTGATTCTGGCGCATGTTCTAAATCTGCTTGATTCAGCACAATCATCTTTTTAATTTTTCTAAGCTTGAAGTACAAAAGGCTTAGGTCTACTTCAATCATTATATCCTTCTTAACTACTTCTTTTTTAATGCCCAATTTCTCATTCCATCTAAGACTTACCTCAAGTTCAGGCTCAAGTAAAGTAACCACCCATTTTTGTACTCGCTCGTCTTCGTGATATGGCAAGTTTTTTCCATCAGGCATTTTGCCTTCGTAGTACAATTTCTTATACGCATCCATTAAATAAATCATGTCAGCGTTTTCCAATGGGAAACCATCTATTGCATCAAACACATATTGTGCAATAAACTGGCCCTCGCTGTTTTGTTCAATGCCATGCTCAATTACAACGCGAACTAAGTTTTTTTCGTGTGCTAAATCTCGGTCTGTAAATAAGTCTAAATTTTGATCCTCGGTATCGGCTGGAGGGAAGCTAGGCATTAAGATAGCGGCCTCGTCAAATGCCATTTTCTTTTCCTCTTTCACTATTTTATCACGCTTGAACTTATTGACTAACTGGGTAAGTCCAGTCTCGTCTATACGTAATAAAGAGCTACATTTTCTAACGTATTCTTGTAATTTAGTAAAATCCTCGGCCTTATTAATTTTACTTAGTGTTTCAGCAATCTGATTAACTAGTATGTTCTTTTTATTTAAATCGCCACCGACATCTTTTAATTGAACTTCTAATTGAAATAATACAAAATCCTTTTTATTATTTTTTACAAATTCTCTAAAAGCATCTGGCCCCACTTTATTTACATAGCTATCCGGATCCTCTTTATCTGGGATTAATACCAATTGCACATTTAAACCTTCTTCCAAGGCCATGTCTAATCCACGTAGTGCAGCTTTCACACCAGCGCTATCGCCGTCATAAATAATGGTAAGGTTTTGGGTATACTTTTTAATTAATCTTAACTGATCAATTGTCAAAGAGGTACCACCACTTGCTACTACATTTTCAATTCCAGCTTGGTGTAAACTTACCACGTCGGTATAACCTTCTACCAATAAGCATTCATCATTGCTATTAATGGAATTGCGCGCAAAGTAGGATCCGTAAAGGATTCTGCTTTTTACATAAATTTCATTTTCTGGCGTATTAATATATTTGGGAGAACGATCGTTTTTGGCGATTTGTCTTGCACCAAATCCAATAATTTTTCCTGTGGTATTATGTATTGGAAAAATGATACGGTCCCGATAGTTGTCCTGCCATTCTCCGTTTCTTTCTACTACCAGTCCGGTTCTTGCAAATAATTCTGGATTGAATTGATTTTGAATTAAGGCTTTAGCAAGCCCATCTCTATCAGAAGGGTTGTATCCAATTTTAAATTTTTCTACAATAGGTTTTAAGAAACCTCTATGTTGCATATAACTTTGTGCAATAGTTTCGCCAGCGTCGGTTTCCCAATATTGTTTGGTGAACCAATCCATTGCAAAATGATTAATGGCGTAAATACTATCTGCAACCTGCTGTGCAATTTTTTGCGCAGGACTGGTTTCTGTTTCTTCAATTTCAATATTGTATCTCGCTGCTAACCATCTTAAAGCTTCTACATAACTATATTTTTCATGCTCCATCAAAAATGTGATGGTATTACCACTTTTGCCACAACCAAAGCATTTGTATATTTCTTTGGCAGGGGAAACGGTAAATGAGGGAGATTTTTCGTTATGAAAAGGGCAGTTGCCTAAGTAATTCGTACCTCGCTTTTTCAATTTCACAAATTCACCCACCACATCAATGATGTCAATTCGGCTGGTTATTTGTTGAATAGTCTGTGAGGTAATCATGAGGGCGAAAATAACTAATTATGAGGTATAGTGAATCGAATCTTAGGGAATTAAGGTAAATGATTATGCTTCGTCAGGAACTGAAAATTCCATATCGTCGCTATCCAATAACTCTCTTTCTATTTCTTCCATCTGAACAATATCCCAAGCTTCAGATTCGGTAGGAGTCATGTTTAGTAGTTCGGCGTAGTCTGTTTTGTCCAAAATGTCCTGTAATTTGTCAGATAATTCACAAATCACAAAAGAGGTATTGTGCTCATAATATTGCCCTTGGGCAGTTGCAATGTGTTCAATTACCTTTTCGTCCCAGTCTTGAACGTTTTTTAAGTTTAAAACAAGGTTTTTAGGCTCAGTATTTCCCCATTTCGACGTTAATTCGGCCAATTCTGGCACGAGATTTGAACTAAGCTGGGTATTGAGAAAGGTGATAACGGTGAATTTCTCCTTAGTTTCTGTTTGGTATTGAATTAGGCTCATAATAAAAGGTTAATAACAAGTAATACTAGACATACTTTAGGTCAAAAATATTCGTTATTCTTGTAACAGCTCCAATTAAATTTATGGATAATAATTTTTCAACACAAGTTAAGGAAATCATCTCTTATAGCCGAGAGGAAGCATTGAGATTAGGGAACGACTTTATTGGGGCCGAGCATTTAATGCTAGGACTAATTAGAGATCAGGAAAATACAGCCATTAAGGTGCTGAGACAGTTAAATGTAAATTTATCTGAACTCCGAAAGGAAATCGAATTGGCAGTAAAAGACAAGTCTGGCAAGAATGTGGCCAACATAAATAGTTTGCCATTAACCAAGCAGGCCGAAAAAGTTATTCGCGTAACCGTTTTAGAAGCCAAGGCTTTAAAAAGCCCAATGGTTGAAACAGAGCATTTATTATTAAGTATCCTTAAGAATAAAGAAAATATAGCAACTCAAATTTTAAATCAATTTGACGTTGACTATGATTTGTTCCGCAATGAGTTAGGCATGGTGGGGTCATCTCCATCTGGCTTAGATGATGCTGACAGATCAGAACGTCCAGGACGTTCTAGCGGATCGACAAGAGCCGAATTCTCGGATGATCCAGAGGATGAATTTGAAGAAGAAAAGAGAGGTAGTGGAGGCTTTGGAGCTGGTTCAAAAACAAAATCAGGTACGCCGAATAAATCAAAAACACCGGTACTGGATAACTTTGGTCGTGATATTACTAAGCTTGCCGAAATGGATGCATTGGATCCAATTGTGGGTCGTGAAGCAGAAATTGAAAGAGTAAGCCAAATATTAAGTCGTCGTAAAAAGAACAATCCTATTTTAATTGGTGAGCCAGGTGTGGGTAAGACGGCCATCGTGGAAGGCTTGGCATTAAGAATTGTACAAAGAAAAGTAAGTCGCGTATTGTTTGACAAGCGTGTTATTTCATTGGATTTAGCAGCCTTGGTTGCTGGTACCAAATACCGTGGTCAGTTTGAAGAGCGTATGAAAGCCATCATGAATGAATTGGAGAAAAACAGAGATGTTATCTTATTCATTGATGAGATACACACAATTGTAGGTGCAGGTGGAGCTAGTGGTTCATTAGATGCTTCTAATATATTTAAACCAGCATTGGCAAGAGGTGAGTTGCAATGTATTGGTGCTAGTACATTAGACGAGTACAGAATGCATATTGAAAAAGATGGCGCATTGGATCGTCGCTTCCAGAAAGTAATTATTGAGCCACCAAGTGTAGAGGATACAATCATTATCTTAAACAATATTAAATCTAAATACGAGGATTATCATAGTGTCGTATACGATCAAGAAGCAATTGAAGCATGTGTTAAGTTAAGTGACAGATACATGACGGATCGTTTATTGCCAGACAAAGCCATTGATGTATTAGATGAAGTAGGTGCAAGAGTGCATTTAAAAAATATTAGTGTACCTCAGGATATTGTTGATTTAGAAAAACAAATTGAAGAGGTTAAGGAAGAAAAAAATAGGGTCGTAAAAAGTCAGCGTTTTGAAGAAGCCGCAAGCTTAAGAGATACCGAGAAAAAATTAGGAGAGGCATTAGAGAAAGCAAAATTAAATTGGGAGGAAGAAAGTAAGACAGCTCGTTTCCCAATTAATGAAGAAAATATTGCCGAAGTAATAAGCATGATGACGGGCATTCCTGTAAAACGTATGGTAGAAGCGGAGACAACGAAATTGCGTAAGATGGCCGATGATATGAAAGGAATGGTGATTGGTCAAGACGATGCAATTAGTAAAGTTGTTAAAGCAATTCAACGTAATAGAGTAGGTTTAAAAGACCCTAAAAAACCAATTGGTACTTTTATTTTCTTAGGTCCAACAGGCGTAGGTAAAACCGAATTAGCACGTGCATTGGCAAGAAATATGTTTGACTCAGAGGAGGCGTTAATTCGCATTGACATGAGTGAATACATGGAAAAATTTGCAGTGTCTCGTTTAATTGGCGCACCTCCAGGATATGTTGGATATGAAGAAGGTGGACAATTAACTGAGAAAGTACGCCGAAAGCCTTACTGTGTAATACTTTTAGACGAAATAGAAAAAGCGCATCCAGATATTTATAATATTTTATTACAAGTATTGGACGATGGAATTTTAACGGATGGGCTTGGCCGAAAAGTTGACTTTAAAAATACCATGATCATTATGACTTCAAATATTGGCGCACGTCAATTGAAAGAGTTTGGTGATGGTGTAGGATTTGCAACGGCTACAAGAGTTCAACAAACCGAAGAGAACAATAGGTCTGTAATTGAGAAAGCATTAAAACGTACTTTCTCTCCAGAGTTCTTAAATAGAATTGATGATGTAGTTGTGTTTAATTCATTGACTAAAGAGAATATCTATTTAATTATTGATATCATCATGAAAAATGTTTTAAGCAGATTGGTAAATCTTGGATTAAATTTAATCTTAACCGAGCCTGCAAAAGAGTTTATCGCAGACAAGGGATATGATGTTCAATTTGGAGCTAGACCTTTACACAGAGCGATTCAAAAGCATATTGAAGATCCTTTAGCGGAAGAAATTTTAAATGCGAGTGTAAAATCTGGAGATACTTTGATAGGTGATTTAAATGCAGATAAAACAGCATTAACTTTTACCTTGCAAAAAAAGGAAAAAGAGAAAGCCGTGAAAGAGCCTAAAGTACCAAAAGAACCTAAAGCAGAATAAGAAAAATATAAAAGGCCTCGAATGATCGAGGCCTTTTATATTTCGGATAAGTCATTTATATTATTTATTCCCCCAACGATAACTTTTATTATCTAATCCAGCTAGGTCTAAAATTCGATGCACTACAGTGTATGCAACTTCTTCAATGGTTTGTGGCTTGCTATAAAAACTAGGAGTTGCAGGGCAAATAATACCACCTGCTAGTGTAATGGTTTCCATATTTTTAATATGAATTAAATTGTAGGGCGTTTCCCGTGCAACTAAAATTAATTTTCTTCGCTCTTTCAAAATCACATCAGCAGCCCTAGTGCATAAGTCATCGCTTACTCCACTTGCAATACGGCCTAACATACCCATACTACATGGTACTACTATCATTATATTATATTGAGCCGAACCCGAAGCGAAAGGAGCATTAAAATCGTTTTTCGCATAAAAATCAAAAGGGTAGTTAGTATAATCCTTATTACCTAATTCGGTTTCCCATACAATTTTTGCATTATCGCTCATTATTATGCCCACTGCAGCATATTGGTCCTTCATTTGCACCAAGCTGTCTAATAAACACTTAGCATAAATGGCACCGCTAGCACCCGTAATAGAAACGATAATTTTATTCATATGTATTATAACAAAATTAGGGAGATATTGTTGATTAATTATAAGTACTTAATGCTTGGTTATTAGGGTAAAATAAAATCCCCTCGATTGCTCGAAGGGATTTGTAAAAAGGGAAGGATGCGTTTAATATCCTAAAACTAGATTTTGTACATTTTTTCGTAGTACTCCTCCGCCATTCTATTACTATCAAATTGGAAGCGAACATCACGCATACCATTTTTAGTAATTGAACGCCATGTGTCACGCTTTTCGTAATACATTGGAACAATCTCGTTTTCTAATATTTTATATAATTCATCTAAATCATAATCATCTTGTTCCTGTGTGCTCATGTTTGCATAATCTGCCTTTGGCACCACGAAACCATTGTTGCCATGGTTTACAAATTCTGGGATCCATCCATCGTCTGTTGAGAAGTTAACAGCACCGTTCATAGCAGCTGTCATTCCAGATGTACCAGAGGCTTCTCTTGGTACACGAGGGTTATTTAACCATACGTCCGATGCTTGTTTCATTCGCTTGCTCAATCCTAATTCATAGCCAATTAATACAGCAACATTATTATAGTTTTTGCTTAAGTGTACTAGGTTATTAAATTGAGAAATTGCAGGATAGTCAACAGGGTAAGGCTTACCAGCAAATATAATTTGAACTGGATGCTTTAAGTTGCCTAATAATTTTTCAAAACGTTCTAAATCCCAAGAAAGGAAATCGGCACGTTTGTATCCAGCAAAACGTCTAGCCCAAACAATGGTCAATACATTTGGATCAAAAACTTTTCCAGTTTGATCGGCTACGATTTCAAAAGCACGTTTCTTTAAGTACCATTTTCTATCGTCAAATGCAGCGTCATCGTTAGATTCAGCAAATTTGTATAATTGTTTATCGGCCCAGTAGCGCCAGTTTTGTGCATTAGTAATGTGAACAATAGGACAGATACCTTCGTGCTTGCCCCACATTTCACGGCTTACATGACCATGTAATTCAGATACCCCATTTGCTTTTCTTGCAAAACGCAATGCAGCTAATGAGTGGTTGAATTGGTCATCCTGAATGCCAGTTAATTTTCTTACTTCATCAATACTTAGTCCACAGAAATAACCCATTTTATGACATAAATAAATGTCATGCTTTTCGTTACCTGCTTCCTCTGGGGTATGTGTAGTAAACACTAAACGTTTTTTAACTTCGTCTAATGATTTGTATTTATTTAATAAGTAAAAGGCACTTGAAAAACCGTGTGCTTCATTTAAATGATAAACTTCTGGTTCAAAATTTAACTCGTCAATTAATTTAGCTCCACCTACACCTAATAAAATAAACTGAGCCACTTTAGTAGCTACGTTTGCGTCATATAAACGGTGAGTGATAGTTTGAGATACATAATCGTTTTCTGGCAAGTCGGTACTTAACAAAAACAATGGTGCACTGCAAAAAGTATTAGGGGCTAAATAAAATGCCTTCACCCAAACTGGATGATCATGAATCATAATTTGATACTTGATGCCAGTATCTTCCAAGAAGCTATAAATTTTCTCCATGAAAGTTACCTGTAAAGTTTGATCTTGGTTCCTTGCTTGGTCATAGTAACCATATTTCCAAAGGATACCAACTCCAATCATATTTTGATTTAGTTCGTAAGCACTTCTTAAATGTGATCCTGCTAAAAATCCTAGTCCACCACTGTAAATTTTTAAAGGTTGGTGGATAGCAAATTCCATAGAAAAGTAAGCTGCCTTTTTCTTAAACTGTTCGTTTATTTTGTAGGGCACCTGGTAATTTCTGAAACTCATAGTTATAGGGCGTTTGTTAATTTGGTGCAATATAATGGTATTTGCCTAAAATGTACTTAATACACATTAGGGTGTGAATAACAATCGTTTGAAATGCCCTTTTGTGGATTATTTCTTCTTTTTTACCTTCCTTTTACGATCAAAATTGTCATTAAAATAGCAGGTCATCCCTCTGTGATTTCCGCAGTTTCCGTCTTCTTTAATCTTAATATTATTACCCTGAATGCTAAAATGTATGATACAAGGGTCACCTTTTTCATTATAGGTAGCCATATTTTTATTAAAATCTAAGATGCCTTTAAGTTCTCCTACACAAGCGCCCTCTCTTTTTTCAAAATGCAAAAAGAACTGGTATTTATTAGGGCCACCATGGTCACGCAAAGAGATAAAGTTTTTTGCATCTGATCCATAATTGCCACTATACATATTGTTATCAGCTAATGTGTCAATAGGGTTTAAAACCACTTTAGTTTCTGGCTTCTTATTACTGTCAAAATATATTAATCTAAATGCACTATCGGTGTATGCCCAGCCCTTTTTCTCATAGGTTAATGAATTGTCTTCGCCCATTTTGTTTTCCTCTACTAAAAAAGAGGGCTCTTTATTAATTGACAAAGATTTTCCGTAGCGTTTAGAATTCTTATTATTTTCTGAAAATTCTGTAATAACCTTATAGTCTAGATATTTATTTTTCTTACTAAATACTACAACTGCAATTTCTTGTTTGTTTGGATGTTTTACATTTAACAATAAATAGTATTCAGCTTCTTTCTCAATTCTAATTAAAGGGTGCAGTGTGGCTTTATTATTTTTAAATGCAATAATATCTTCCACAACAGAGTCAGGTACAAATTGAGCCAATGCTTTTCTACCAATGGTTAAAGTATCACTAAAGCGTTTCAAATTAGTATCAGAAAGCGTAACTGGTAGGCTAGTAGCCTTAAATGCTTTATTAAAGTCGTTTATTTTAATGGGTGTATTCCCAGTTAAATCGGTTGTTTTATCGCCACAGGCAATCATTAAGCAAGATAACCCTATCAAGTACCATTTACGCATTGAGTAGTTTTTGTTAAAATTAGACTAACAAACTGAGTTTCACAAAAGGTTTTATGATTAAATTTACAATACATGAAACCCGAGAAATCCTTAGATACATTACATGAGTCTGTCCCTGTGGAGCAGAAAGTGGGATGGCGAAAATTACTTGCATTCATAGGCCCTGCATATTTAGTAAGTGTTGGGTATATGGACCCAGGTAACTGGGCAACTGATTTAGCTGGGGGAGCTGCATTTGGATATCAATTAATATGGATCTTATTATTGAGTAATTTAATGGCCATTTTACTACAAAGTTTGAGTGCAAGATTAGGTATTGTTAGACGGTTAGACTTAGCACAAGTAAATAGAGAAACCTATCCACCCATAGTAAATATTTCACTATATATATTAGCCGAATTAGCCATTGCCGCAACCGATTTAGCAGAGGTATTGGGCATGGCTATTGGTATTAAATTATTAACTGGGTTACCAATGATGTATGGTACATTAATTACGGTGACAGATACTTTTTTGTTTTTATTCTTACAACGCTATGGTATTAGAAAAATGGAAGCCTTTATTATTTTATTGGTGGCAACCATTGGCTTTAGTTTCTTTATACAATTATTTATTGCAAAGCCCGATTTGTCTAAAGCAATTGTAGGATTTATTCCAACCAAATTATCACCTCAAGCACTTTATATCGCGGTAGGAATAATTGGTGCTACCGTAATGCCACATAATTTGTATTTGCATTCGGCATTAGTACAGACCAGGAAAATTAATCGTGATGTAAAAGGGATACGAAAATCTATCTTTTATAATTTTATAGATAGTGCAGTAGCATTGAATGCTGCTTTTTTTGTGAACGCAGCTATTTTAATTTTAGCAGCAACGGCATTTTTTTCAACGGGGCATCAGCAAGTAGCAAAGATTGAAGATGCGCATGCATTATTAGCACCCTTATTGGGCTCTAAAATGGCACCCATTTTATTTGCCATTGCCTTAATTGCAGCAGGCCAAAGCTCAACAGTAACGGGCACTTTGGCAGGGCAGATTGTAATGGAAGGGTATTTGAAAATAAGATTAAACCCTTGGATTAGAAGACTCATTACAAGGTTAGTAGCAATACTCCCTGCTGTTTTAGTCATTGGCATAATGGGCGAGGGTAAGGTAGATGCATTATTAATTTTTAGCCAGGTTATTTTGAGTCTGCAATTAGGATACGCAGTAATTCCTTTGATACATTTTGTAAGTGATAAAACTACCATGGGCGAGTTTGCTATTAATTGGAAAATTAAAATCTTAGCTTGGTTGGTGGCGATAGTCCTAGTGTATTTAAATGGGCATTTAGTGTATGATTTTGTATCAACATTCTTAGCGCAAAACGATCATTATTTACTAAAGGTTTTAATAATTGTGGTGTTGCTCTTTTTTGTGGGCTTACTAATATATATCACCCTATTTCCATTGATTAACAAACAGGGGGCTAAATATAGCACTGATTTGCATGGAGAGGAAGTGGAATTAGATTGGACACAAACTGCTCCAGTACATCGTATCGTTGTTGCAGTGGACTTTTCGGTGAGTGATAAAAAATTAATTAAAACAGCCGTTGCGCATGCCATTAATCCTACTCAAGGAAGCGATAATACCGAATTTATTTTTATTCATATTGTAGAAAGTGCTACGGCTAATTATTTGTTAGAAGCAAGTGATGATATAGAATCACGAAAAGATCAAGAACGTTTGGAGGGATATGCTGCTGCTTTACGTGCAAAAGGGTATAATGCAAGCACGGCATTGGGCTATCAAAATAGGGTAAAGGAAATTGTAAGGTTGGTGCATGAAAAAGACGCACAATTGTTAGTCATGGGAGCGCATAGGCACCAGGGCTGGAAGGACTATATATTTGGAGAAACGATCGAGTCGGTTCGCCATAAAGTAAGTATCCCGGTATTAATTGTAAATCATTAATAGATAAGGGGATTAACTGAGCAGAATCATTCATTTTCTTGCTACATTTTGTACATTTGTAGACAAAATTTTTAAAAGATATGGGACAAAAAATCAAAGTTGCCAATCCAGTTGTTGAATTGGATGGAGATGAAATGACAAGGATTATTTGGAAGTTTATTAAGGATAAGTTGATCTTACCTTATTTAGACATTGATATTAAATATTATGACTTGGGTATGGAGTATCGTGACGAAACAAATGACCAAGTAACAGTAGATGCTGCCAATGCTATTAAGCAATATGGTGTAGGTATCAAATGTGCTACCATTACTCCTGACGAGGCAAGGGTGGAAGAGTTTAAGTTAAAGCAAATGTGGAAGAGCCCTAATGGAACAATCCGTAACATTTTAGATGGTACTGTATTCCGTGAGCCAATTGTTTGTAACAATGTTCCTCGTTTAGTACCTAACTGGACT
>CANFLP010000046.1 GCA_947447835.1 Bacteroidota bacterium | reverse complement strand
ATAGGACGGAAAGTGCTTAAGCCAGTATGTAAGGTAACTTCAGCAAAACGGATACCAATAATTTCGGCACGCTTAATTAATTCTTTACTAAAGTGTAAACCAGCAGTAGGAGCAGCAACGGCACCTTCGTGCTTAGCATAAACGGTTTGGTATCTGTCTTTATCATCTTCATCAGGCTTACGCTTAATGTATTTAGGCAAAGGTGTTTCTCCTAAAAATTCTAACATTTTTCTAAAGCTCTCATCGTCGCCTTCCCATAAAAAACGAATGGTACGGCCACGGCTTGTTGTGTTATCAATTACTTCAGCTACTAATTCCTCATTCTCTCCAAAATACAATTTGTTTCCTACACGAATTTTTCTTGCGGGATCAACAATCACATCCCATAAACGGTTTGGTTTGTTTAATTCTCTTAAAAGAAATACTTCAATTTTAGCGCCTGTTTTTTCTTTTCGGCCATACATTCTTGCAGGGAATACTTTAGTGTTATTAACTACAAAAACATCCTTGTCATCATAATACTCTAATAAATCAGAGAAATGACGGTTTTCCATGTGACCATTTTGACGGTTTACTACCATCAATCTGCTGTCTTCTCTACGTTTGGTTGGATACTGTGCGATCAGGTTTAAAGGAAGATCGTACCTGAATTGTGAAAGTTTCATTTGTGTCTATTATTTAAGATGATAGCCACATTAAGTTTACTACAGCCTTACGGGGCAGTTCGCTTCATGTTACGGCATGAAAATTATGGAGGCAAATGTACAACTTTAGCAGTAAATTTGTGGAACAAGTATTTAACCTGAATAGCGCAATTTTATACAAAATTCACTATGTTTGCATACAATTGTTAGTTTAAGGTTTACTTGGTCAAAAACAATTAATTATGCTTAGAGCTAAATGGTGGAAAGTATTGTCTTTTCTTTTGTTATTGTACACTTGTACTTATGGTTTTCTCGTAAAAGTTCCCAAATTGGATGATCGAATGAAGGAGTCAATCCGCAATTTCTTTTTCCATGTCCCTATGTGGTTTGGAATGATGATTTTGTTGTTTGTATCCTTAGTATATGCAATCAAATATTTAAAATCTGGCGACTTAGTTCATGATGTGTATTCATACGCTTATGCATCGATGGGTTTAGTTTTTGGAACATTAGGTATTATCACTGGTGCATTTTGGGCAAATTATCAATGGGGAAGTCCATGGGTAGGTGATCCAAAACAAAATGGTGCAGCTATTGCATTGCTTATTTATTTCGCCTATTTTGTTTTAAGAGGAAGTCTTCTAGATATTGAAAAGCGTGCACGTTTATCTGCTGTCTATAATATTTTTTCTTTCTTTATGTTGTTTCCAACACTTTGGATTTTACCTAGACTTACAGAGTCCTTGCATCCGGGAGGTCAAGGTAGTGAAGGCAATCCGGGTATGAATGGTAAAGATATGACTGCTAATATGCGAACTGTATTTTATCCAGCTGTTCTTGGTTGGACATTACTAGGGGTATGGATTAGTTCCTTACGCATTCGTATTCAATTATTACAATTAAAGAAAGAAGGACTTTTATAATTCAAATAAAATTTAATTAACAAATAATATAATTTATATGTTCAACTTATTACAAACTCAAGTAGTTAAAAATGAAGGTATCATGGTTCAAAATGGAAAGATATATTTAGTGATGACTATTGTATCTATTATTTTAGTAGGGCTATTCATTTACGTTGCTAGTATCGATAAAAAAGTATCTCAATTAGAGAATAAATAATTTAGTCAATTTAAAACGATTGTTATGTCAGAGAATAAGGAATATAGTTTTTTCCAAAGTGTAGAACGAAGTTTTGATAAAGCATCTCAATATACAAAATGGGAGGTTGGTATTTTAGAACAAATAAAAGCTTGTAATAGCGTGTATAGTATGCGTTTCCCAGTAAAAATGGACGACGGACGTATTGAAGTTATTGAAGCATACAGAGTACAACACTCACAACATAAATCTCCTTGTAAAGGGGGTATCCGTTTTAGTATGGCGGTAAATCAGGACGAGGTAATGGCACTTGCTGCATTGATGACTTACAAGTGTGCCATTGTGAATGTGCCATTTGGTGGAGCAAAGGGTGGTATTAAAATTAGCCCAAGATCTTTAAGCGCATATGAATTAGAAAAAATCACAAGAAGATATACATCTGAATTAGTAAAGAAAAATTTTATAGGTCCTGGTATTGATGTGCCTGCGCCAGATTACGGAACAGGTGAGAGAGAAATGGCATGGATTGTGGATACATATCAATCTTTAAAACCAGGTGAAATTGATGCTGCTGGTTGTGTAACTGGTAAGCCAATTTCATTGGGTGGCGTAAGAGGTCGTAAAGAAGCTACTGGCTTAGGTGTATTTTACGGAGTTAGAGAGGTTTGTTTAATGCCAGAAGTAATGGCTAAAGCGGGTTTAACAGTTGGTATTGAAAATAAAAATGTTATTGTTCAAGGATTAGGTAACGTAGGTTACTATACTGCAAAATTCTTTAGAGAGCACGGAGCAAATGTAATTGCGATTGCAGAATACGAAGGTGCTATTTATTGCAAGGATGGCTTAAACGAAGAAGCAGTTTTTCAACACCGTAAAGCAACAGGAAGTATTTTAAATTTTCCTGGCGCAACCAATATTGAAAAAAGCGCTGATGCATTAGAAATGGAATGTGATATTTTAATTCCTGCTGCATTAGAAAATGTAATTGATGGTAATAATGCACCACGCATTAAAGCTAAAATTATTGGAGAAGCAGCGAATGGTCCTTTAACTCCAGAAGCAGATGATGTGTTTGCTAAAAAAGGAATTTTAGTCATTCCAGATATGTACTTAAACGCAGGTGGGGTAACAGTTTCCTACTTTGAGTGGTTAAAGAATTTAAGCCACGTACGTTATGGTCGTTTAGAGAAGCGATTTACCGAAAATGCGAATATCAATATCTTAAATCAAATAGAGGAATTGACTGGCAAAAAAGTAACTGAAGCTGAAAAACAAATCATCGCACATGGTCCAGACGAAATTGATTTAGTACATAGTGGTTTGGAAGAAACTATGATTAATGCAACTAGAGAAATTATGGATATTTGGAAAGCAAATCCTTCTATTCCAGATATGAGAACAGCGGCATATGTTTGTGCAATTGATAAGGTAGGAACTTCTTATGCTGAATTAGGTATTTTCCCATAGCAGTTAGGGGAATAAAGAAGCAACTAAATAATATATTTATAGATACTCGGGGAAATTTTGCAGCGCTTGCAGTTTCCCCGATTTTATTTGGGCACCCACCGTTTCATGCCCATTGCTAGCAAATAAAAATTCGGCTTCTAAAACTTGTTGGTATTGAAACAACTGTTGGATTGTTTTATCAGAGATTGGAACATTCGCTTCCTTGCATTCAATAATCATCCAAGGCTTCGCTTCTTTATAAATAAGGATATCAAAACGTTTTGTAAGTTCACCTAATTGAATTGATTTCTCAACTGCAATGAGTGTTGCAGGGTACATGCAAGTTTGTACTAGGTATTGTAACATATTTTGTCTAACCCATTCTTCGGGAGTAAGTATGACCCATTTTTTTCTAAACGGGTCGAATATTTGATCTTTCGCTTCATTTTCTGCATCAACAGTAATCAGCGCTTGGTTTTTACGTAACTTAAAAGGATAGGACGGGTAGTTTAAGGAGATCATAAATTGTCCAATAAAATTTGTAATTTTATATATTAACTCTATTTATTTAGATTAAGTTCAATTCAAAGATACGCTTATGAAAACGAAAGAAGAAATTGTATCCAACTGGCTTCCAAGATATACAGGTGCAACCCTTGAGCAATTTGGCAAATACATTTTGTTGACCAATTTTAGCAATTATGTAAACATGTTTGCAGAGTGGAATGGTGTAGAAGTGATAGGAAGAGATAGACCCATGCAATGTGCTACGGCTGATGGGATTACTATCATTAATTTTGGGATGGGTAGTCCAGGTGCTGCAACTATCATGGATTTATTAACGGCCATTCACCCAGAAGCAGTTTTATTTTTAGGTAAGTGTGGCGGATTGAAAAGAAGAAATACAATTGGCGATTTAATTTTACCAATTGCAGCTATAAGAGGAGAGGGTACTTCCAATGACTATTTTCCTGCCGAAGTGCCAGCGCTTCCAGCCTTCGCATTACAAAAAGCAATTTCAACTACCATTCGTGATAATAATGTGGATTATTGGACAGGTACGGTGTATACTACTAACCGTCGCGTTTGGGAACATGATGATGAATTTAAAGAATACTTGACTAAGCTACGAGCTTATGCTATTGATATGGAAACTGCTACTATTTTTACAGTCGGTTTCTATAATAAAATTCCAACAGGTGCTTTGTTATTAGTAAGTGATTCTCCAATGATTCCAGAAGGTGTTAAAACAGAAGTCAGTGATAGTAAGGTTACTGCCCAGTTTGTAGATCGTCATTTAAGAATTGGTATAGAGTCATTGAAACAATTAATCAATAACGGTCAAACTGTAAGGCATTTGCAATTTTAAAGGTATCTCTAATCTTTCCAAAGAAAAGGGAATAAGATATAGGCAAGTGCTATAATCATTATATCAAATCCAGCGAGCATTCCAACAAGTTGAGGCAATCCATTTTGTACAATATCTGCAAATGCAATATTCGCAATGCGTATTAATAAAAGAATCTGAGGAATAATTAATGGGAATCCTAAAATAGCCATGATAGCTGCAGGCTGTTGTGCTTTTGATGCAATGGCAGCAAGGAAACTAAATACAAGGCTTAAGCTAATACCACCTAGGCAACTAATGCCAAAGAATAACCATCCGTGCTGAAGTGGGTTTCCTAATAATAAAGTAAACAATAACAAGCTTAATCCACTCATCAACACCATTAAAATACTATTGTAAATAAGCTTAGAGAATATAAAATCTACAGGGCTAGCAATGGTATAAAAATATAGCATGCGTCCTCGGCCTTCTTGTAGAAAACTACGGGCAACAGCGTTAATGCAAATAAATAATAGAATTACCCAATACAAGCCATTCCATACTTTGTCATCGGGCTGACCCATTGTTAAGTAGATTACAAAAGTAGTAGAAGCAATATATAAAAGGATACCAAAAAAAGCATACTGCTGACGGAATTCCAACAACAAATCCTTTTTTAGTAAGGTAAATATATTTTTTACTTGCTCGCGCATATTCTACATCTTGGTTCGTAATTATTTTTCTCGCCTAATACTACAGTTCCACCTTCCTCACTTGTGCGATAGGAGATATTTGCTAAATGACCACATTGCACACAGATAGCATGTAGTTTAGTAATAAAATCAGCGATAGCTAGTAATTGTGGCATAGGGCCGAAAGGTTTTCCTAAATAATCCATATCTAATCCAGCAACAATCACTCTTTTGCCTTGCATTGCTAATTGCTCTGCAACACGAATTACATCCTCGTCAAAAAATTGCGCTTCGTCTATCCCAACTACTTCAGCATTTTCTGCTAATAATAAAATTTTACTAGAATGATCTACAGGAGTTGATGGTATAGAATTAGCATCATGACTCACTACTTTATTTTGATCATATCGCGTGTCAATTGCTGGCTTGTAAATTTCTACTTTTAAGTTAGCAATTTTAGCACGCTTTAATCTTCTTATTAATTCTTCGGTCTTACCGCTAAACATACTTCCACAAATCACTTCGATAAAGCCTCTTTTTTCGCCTCTAATATTCTGTTCAATAAACATAACTTCCTCTTATTAATTTATTCTTTTACACTTGTTAATCAGCCTCAAAAGTAAACATTCTTAGCATAGGAGACTAATCTAAATACCCGTCAATTAAAGACATGGTTTTAGTTGTAGCGCCTGCGTTGTTTTGAATGTATATTCTAGCATTATTGCTTACTTTTTCGTAGTAATTAGTTGACTGTATAAACTCATTTAAATGCATTACTAAATCTGCTTCATTCTTGATTCTAAATCCGCCTTCATGTTCTCTTAAACCTACTGCTTCTCTATATTTAGTGTCATTTTGTCCCCATATTACTGGCTTGCTAAAAGCTGCAGGCTCAAGCACATTATGAACACCGTCAGTGCCAAATCCACCACCTACATAGGAGACAAAGGCATATTGATATAGGGTTCTTAATATACCTATTCGATCCACAATAAGAACAATGGGCTTGGTTTGTTGTATACGATTATTTAATAACTCAGTTAAAGTAATCGCATTGGGGAATATGCTTTTACAAGATGCAATATTTTTTGGATCTACATGGTGCGGCACAATGATCCAATTGAATTGTGTAAAGTGAGCGGCCGTTTTTGATAATATTAATTCATCTTCTTTCCAAGTACTTCCAGCAACTATATATTTATCATTACTTAGTAAATGTATCCAATCGATGCTGCTAATATTTGTTGCAGTTTGAACAACACGATCAAAACGAGTATCGCCAGAAATGGAAAGTACACGCTTATTTATAATGGATTCTACTAAATGATAAGACTCCTTATCTTGAACCAATACATTGGAAAATAAGAGAAGCATTTTGTTGTAAAAACCACCATACCATTTAAAAAATATTTGATTGGGACGAAAAATGGCGGATGCCAAAATAGTTGGAATACCTCTTGACTTTGCTTCACTTAAATAGTAAAACCAAAATTCGTATTTTATAAAAACAATTAATTTTGGGTTCACTGCATTCAAAAATTTAATTGCGTTTTTGGGGCCGTCAAAAGGGAGATAGGTAACTACGTCAACCGAGGGGTCATTTTTTCGGTGTAAGTATCCCGAAGGCGAGAAAAATGTAAGCCAAATTTTATAGCCTGGATACTTTAATTTTATGGTTTCAATAATAGGGAGGCCTTGTTCAAATTCGCCATAGGATGCGGCATGTATCCAAACCGTAGGTTGTCCTTGAAGCTTTATTTGTTGCTCGTCAATTTCTTCCCAAACTCCATTTTGTCCATTAACCCATTGCTTAGCCTTAGGATTAAATAATCCTAGTAGTTTGGCTATTTTAGGATAGCAAAATAAGAATAGCTTGTACAATAGCATGGAATATGGTTGTTAGGGCAAAAATCAGTCTTTTTATTGTAATTTTGCTAAAATTTATAGGATGCGAAAAATTCAGATGGTTGACACAAAAACGCAGTACTTAGCTATTAAGGATCAAGTAGATGCAGCTATTCATGAGGTTTTAGATAGTGCAGCCTATATTAATGGTAAGGCTGTTAAGGATTTTGCTCAAAATCTGAGTACCTATCTGGGTATTGATTATGTAATTCCTTGTGCAAATGGAACCGACGCTTTGCAAATTGCTATGATGGCCTTGGACTTACAACCAGGCGACGAAGTAATTACCCCTTCCTTTACATATATCGCAACTACCGAAGTGGTGGCGTTGCTTAAATTAACACCTGTTTTTGTGGATGTGGATCCTGTGACTTATTGTATGGATATCGAGAGCTTGAAAAAAGCAATCACTCCAAAAACAAAAGCTATTGTGCCTGTTCATTTATATGGTCAAGCAGCACCAATGGAAGAGATTATGGCCATTGCTAAGCAACACAATATTTACGTGATTGAAGATAATGCACAAGCTATTGGTTGTGACTATACTTTTTCTAATGGCACTAAAAAGAAAACAGGAACCATTGGGCATATCGGAGCAACTTCTTTTTATCCTAGTAAAAACTTAGGTGCATTTGGAGATGGAGGTGCGTTATTTACCAACGATAAAGCATTAGCTGATAAAATGGCAATGATTGCAAATCATGGTCAATCAGAAAGATATTATCATGATGTGGTAGGTTGTAACTCAAGATTGGATTCTATTCAAGCTGCTATTTTAAATATCAAATTGGGACACTTAGATGAATATAGCAAGGCAAGACAAGCAGTTGCAAAATATTATTCAGATGCTTTTGCTAGTGTCTCTCAAATTGTACCACCCGCAATCGGAAAATACACAACACATGTGTTTCATCAATATACCATGCAGTTAAAGGGAGTAGATAGAGAAAAATTTATTGCGCACTTAGCTGCGAAAGATATTCCATGCATGATTTATTATCCTGTTCCAGGGCATTTGCAAAAAATGTTTGGGAATCAGCATAATCAACATTGGGTATTACCAGTTACTGATCAATTAACACCTTGTGTTTGTTCATTGCCAATTCATACCGAAATGGATGAGGAACAATTGTCTTATATTGTAGAAGGAGTAAAATCTTTTTTTAATTAATTATAAAAGTAAGTAAATGAAAATAGCAGTAGTAGGCACGGGCTATGTTGGCTTGGTAACAGGCACTTGTTTTGCTGAGACGGGCAATAAAGTTACTTGCGTAGATATCGACAAAGAAAAGGTAGAAAAATTGAGTGCGGGTCAAATTACTATTTATGAGCCTGGACTAGAGAAGAAATTTTTAAGAAATATTAAAGAGAGTCGTTTACAATTCACGACACAACTAGAAGAAGCAGTTGAGGATGCGGAGATTATTTTTTTAGCATTACCAACCCCTCCGGGTGCGGATGGGAGTGCAGATTTAAAATATGTATTGGGTGTAGCGGATCATTTAGGAAAAATATTAAAGGGCTATAAGGTAATTGTAAATAAAAGCACAGTGCCTGTGGGTACGGCGGATAAAGTAAGTGCTGCGATTGCATTGAACTACAAAGGTGAATATGATGTAGTAAGCAACCCTGAGTTTTTAAGAGAGGGCGTTGCGGTGGATGATTTCATGAAACCAGATAGAGTGGTTGTTGGAACAAGATCAGAGCGAGCAAAGAAATTAATGAGTGATTTATATGCGCCATTTGTACGTCAAGGTAATCCAGTGATATTTATGGATGAGCGTAGTTCAGAGTTAACAAAGTATGCAGCTAATAGTTTTTTAGCAACCAAGATTTCTTTCATGAATGAGATAGCGCAGTTATGTGAGCGCATGGGAGCGGATGTAGATATGGTTAGAAGAGGTATTGGTAGTGATGACAGAATTGGTAAACGTTTTTTATTCCCAGGGATTGGTTATGGTGGAAGTTGTTTTCCAAAAGACGTGCAAGCATTAATCATGTCATCGGATGAAGTGGGATATGATTTTGAGATATTAAAAGCAGTTGAAAAAGTAAACGCCAATCAAAAACTACATTTAGTTGAAAAGATTAAGGCGCACTATGATAATAATATACAAGGGAAGCATTTTGCATTATGGGGATTAGCGTTTAAACCTAATACCGATGATATTAGAGAAGCCCCAGCGTTGAGTATTATAGACGCATTAACTGGTGCGGGCGCTACAGTAACGGCATATGATCCTGAAGCCATGGCAAACGTAAAAGCACAGATAGGAGATAAAATACAATATGCGGCCAATCAATATGACGCTTTGCAAAATGTAGCAGCGTTGATTATAGCTACAGAGTGGAGTGAGTTTAGAACGCCGGACTTTGATTTAATGGAACAGAAATTAAATCAAAATAAAATAGTATTTGATGGTAGAAATTTATTTGATGTAGCTAAGATGAAGGAGTTGGGGTATCATTATGAAAGTATTGGAAGAACAGACTCTAAATAAATAGCAATAATTAACGAGAAGCAACATGAGTCAAAAAAGAATATTAATTACAGGAGCAGCTGGATTTTTAGGATCGCATTTAAGTGATCGCTTTATAAAGGAAGGTTACTATGTAATTGCCATGGATAATTTAATTACAGGGGACTTGCAAAACATTGCACACTTGCGTAGCAATCCCAATTTTGAATTTATTCATCATGACGTTACTAAGTATATTGAGATAGAAGGAACATTGGATTATATCTTACACTTTGCTTCACCTGCAAGCCCCATAGATTATTTAAAAATTCCTATTCAGACTTTAAAAGTAGGTGCAATGGGTACGCATAATTTATTGGGTCTAGCAAAAGCTAAGGGTGCAAGAATATTGGTAGCAAGTACGAGTGAAGTTTACGGCGATCCATTAGTGCATCCACAAACGGAGGAGTACTGGGGTAATGTAAATCCGGTGGGTCCAAGAGGCGTGTATGATGAAGCAAAAAGATATATGGAAAGCATTACCATGGCTTACCATACATTTCATCATGTTGAAACAAGAATCATCAGAATCTTTAATACCTATGGTCCAAGAATGCGTCTGAACGACGGAAGAGCATTACCAGCATTTATTGGTCAAGCATTAAGAGGAGAGGACATGACGGTGTTTGGAGATGGTTCACAAACAAGAAGCTTTTGTTATGTGGATGATTTAGTAGAAGGTATATATAGATTATTATTGAGTGACTATTCAAGTCCTGTGAATATTGGCAATCCAAATGAAATTAGCCTAAAGGATTTTGCTGAAGAGGTGTTAAAATTAACTGGCAATACAGTGAAGATTGTGTACAAGGAATTGCCTGTGGACGATCCTAAGCAAAGACAACCAGATATCACAAAAGCAAAAACATTATTAGGTTGGGAGCCTAAAGTAGATCGTGCCGAAGGTTTACAAAAAACCTACAATTACTTTAAAGCATTACCACCAAGTGAGTGGACTAAATTGCCTAAAGAATTTACTTCTAAATAAATCAATACATCTAATTCTAACTATTACAATATGGCCATTCACAAGATTTTAGTTACAGGTGCTAATGGGCAATTAGGTTGGGAATTAGCTCAGGCTGCTGCCTCTTTTCCTGCATTTGAATTTGTATTTGTTGACAGAAACTCAATGGATTTGTCAAAGCCAAATGAATTTATTGGGATTATTGAGCTTTTTAAGCCAGATGCAATAATTAATACAGCTGCTTATACAGCAGTAGATAAGGCGGAATCAGAAAAAGAGTTAGCTACTACTATAAATGCAAAGGCAGTAGCTGAATTGGCGCGTATTTCAAAACAAAAAGGAATTCCATTTATTACGTATTCTACCGACTATGTTTTTAATGGCAATGCTACAAGTCCTTATTTAACGGATACTACACTAGAGCCCGTAAATTTTTATGGAGAAACTAAGGCAGAAGGAGAACAACTGGCATTGGCAGAAAATCCTGCAACTATTGTTATAAGAACTTCGTGGGTTTTTAGTAGTCATGGAAATAATTTTGTTAAGACTATGATGCGTTTAATGAAGGATAGAGATAGTTTAAATATTGTGGGTGATCAAAGAGGTAGACCTACTTATGCTAGGGATTTAGCCTTGGCTACTATCAAAATGATAGAGTTCATAAATGAAGGGAAGGATATAAAAGGGATTTATCATTATGCAAATACTGGGGAGACTACATGGTTTGGTTTTGCTGAAAAAATAAAGGCATTAGCTGGGCTTGAATGTGATTTATCTCCTATAACCTCGGATCAGTTTCCAACCCCCGCTAAACGACCCGCATACTCGGTTTTGGATACTCAAAAAATAGAAAAGGACTTAGCCATTCAAATCCCCACCTGGGAGTCTGCTTTGAAGGCATGTATTGAACAATTGTCAAACAACTAATCTATATCATTTATTTCTTTTATCATTCGTGCTAACTTTATCTAAATAGTTAGTTATGAAAAACAAAATATTAATTGCAGTTGATTTGAGTGAAAAGTCTGCATCTATTATAGATAAAGGGATTGAGTTGGCTGTTAAAATGGATGGAACTGTTTTAATCAGTTCTGTCATTCCAGTTTACGTAGACTATCTCCAATCACAAATGGCATTGATCCCAACACAATGGGATGAGATTTATATGGCTCAAAAAGAGCATGCAATGAAAGAATTAAAAAACATTAAGGACAAATATCCCGAAGTGGAAATAGATTTAATTGTTGAAGTAGGTAATCCAAAATTTGATGTAATTGAAAAGGCTAATCAAGTAAAGGCTACTTATATTGTAGTAGGAACACATGGCCGTACTGGATTATCTCATACAGTTATGGGCAGTACTGCCGAATATATTGTAAGACATGCTACAGTGCCAGTATTAGTGGTGCCAATGGATAGAAAGGAACACTAGGGCATTATCCATTTTAATAATTTCTTTCCTAATTGCTGCTCAATAAAAAATTGAGTTGCCCAGGAATATATTACCAATATGCCAAGGAGTATATAAATACAAATAGATTTTTTTACATCTTCATTATTGTAATGAATCCAGGTATATAATTTGGGAATAAAAAAGGCAATTACAAATGCTTGATTTAAATAAACCGAGTAAGAAATTTTTCCTAAAAATAAAAATGGTTGTGTTTGTAGCAGCTTGCTTAATAGCCCATTTGTTTTAATAAGTATTAATATACAAATAGCAAAAGATATAGGTATCATGAATTGTACGAGTAGCTGATATGAAATGCTTGTTTGTATTACTATATAATGGTAATACATTAATCCCAAAATACTAAATGGAATTAGCCACTCTATTATATTGGGTACTTTAAATTGTTTGGTAGCTAATAGGAATACAAAGTAACCTAGATTAAAACAAGCTAGCCCTCTAATAAATCCAAAGGAACCTGTTACAAAATAATTTTGTTGGTAGGCAAGCAATCCGAAACAACCTATAGTAATGATTGCTATTAATAATGGCTTCTTTTTTTGTACTGCAATTATTGAACATATAGCGAATACAAGATAGGATATCATTTCACTTGAAATTGACCAGGAGGGATAGTTCATTCCTATATCTGATCCTAATATAGGAGTGGCATTGGTCAGTAATAATGTGTCTAATGCTAAAAGGATATTTCTTTCATCAAAATGAGGGTGTACAAAATACCAATACATACATGTAGAGAACAATAATAATGGGTATAAGCGAATGAATCTTTTCTTGATAAATTGCCAAACGAATTTTGTGGTATTTAGTTTGTCATTGTATGTTAGAGATATAACGTAACCACTTAGTATGAAAAAGAAATCTACAAATATGTAGGAGTCTCGTACAAAGAAGTTGTTTACAAGTGCCGCTGGAGCATTATTTACATTAAAGTGAAACAATACCACTGCTAGTGCGAATATTCCTCTAAGGCCATCTAGTTTATTGATTCGGTTCATGGGGTGGTACTGGTTAATCTTGGTATTAAAACCAAGTAAAAATACTTATATAAGTGCTTGATTTATAGCTACATTTAAAATATTTTATCAGTATACGTATTATATTATTAAATTAGTACGTACATATTAAGACCATGGATACAAAACTGACTATAAAACTGAACGATCAAGTAATAGAAAAGGCAAAGCAATATGCTAAGCAAAGGGGGACTAGTTTATCTAAACTTGTTGAAAATTATTTTAATGCAATATCTAGTGAGTCAATGGTGCAAGAAGAAATTACTCCGTTGGTAAAAAGTTTGACAGGAATAGTGCCACATATTAGTGAAGAGGATGAAAAAGAAGCATACACCAAATATCTAATTGAAAAGTATAAATAATTTAGTATGTTATTTCTAGATACCAATATTATTTTGGACCTTGTTTCAACTCGCCCTCCATTTACTGCATTTGCTCAAAAAATATTTTCAAGAAGTCAAAGGTTGAAAATTGAATTGTATGTTTCTGCCTTAACTATTCCTAATATTAATTATTTATTGACAAAGGTTTCTGATAAAAAATTAGCGAAACAGATTTTATTAAATATCAAACCTCTAATTAATATTTTGCCACTTAATGATAAAATCATTCAATTGGCTTTAGCATCTGATTTTGATGATTTTGAAGATGCAGTTCAATACTATACTGCTTTAGAGCATAATATTACTACGCTTATTACAAGAGACTTAAAAGACTTTAAAAAAGCAAAAATTAATGTTATGACTGCTGAAGAATATTTGGGGATTGGGGGAAATGCACTAAAGAAGTAGCAACTATAATTTTGGAAAATCCCAACATAACGGATTAGCTCCCTTTGGTCGCTGATCCTATTATTTTTGGAAAATCCCAACTTAAAAAGACCTCAACGAATTAGGAGTGGTAGTTTCAATGCTATTTAATTGAATAAAACTCAGTCGCAAATTGTTGCACAATTTTTACAATGTCTTTACAATTCAAAATTCAAGCAAGTTGCTTTGCAACTTTAACAAGCCTGCTATAATTCAAATTACGAGCACGCTCGCATTTGTCTTTACGCAGACTTGTTACGCTTCGCTCTATGCTTGATTTTGCCTTGTCTATACATTGTGCTCGTTTCTCTCGCTGCTCCTTCGTTCTTCATTTCAGGGCATAAAAAAGCCCCAACTTTCGTTGAGGCTTTTCTTTGGTTGCCTGACCTGGATTCGAACCAAGACAAACTGCACCAAAAACAGTTGTGCTACCGTTACACCATCAGGCAATCCCTATGCCATTCTTAGAATGGAGTGCAAAAATAGGGGTCAGCACAAAATTTTCCAAATTTTTATGCCTTT
>CANFLP010000045.1 GCA_947447835.1 Bacteroidota bacterium | reverse complement strand
TTACAGAAGGGGACTAATTTACTAACGGGTGAAACATGGAAAATTAATTTACCAAAAAGTAATGTGCTACAATTTATAACAGAGGATGGTAGTAAAATTTCGGCAAGACCTAGTGGAACAGAGCCTAAAATTAAGTTCTATTTTAGTGTGAACACTACATTAGTGCATGCTGGTGAATTTGATGCAAAGTATGCACTATTACAAAATAAAATAAATGGTATCATCGCTGATATGCAGTTAAATTAAAAAAGATACATGCGTAAAACAGAAGATACTTATCTGCACAAAGGATTAAGAAAGCAATTAGTTGCACAATTAAAAGAAAAGGGAATTACCGATGAAGGGGTATTAGAGGCAATAGGCATGATACCTAGGCACTTTTTCTTGGACTCTGCATTTGATAAAATTGCCTACGAGGATCGTGCCTTTCCAATTGCCGCGAATCAAACTATTTCACAACCTTACACAGTGGCGTATCAAACGCAATTGTTGAATGTAAAAAAGGGGGATAAGGTACTTGAAATTGGTACGGGCAGTATGTACCAAACTACTATATTGGCCGCGATGGGGGCAATAGTCTTTACCATTGAAAGGCAGGAGGAACTTGCATCTAAAACAGGCCAATACTTATTTAAACAACAGTACCCAGATATTCAATTCTTTTTTGGAGATGGCTTTGAAGGACTTCCTAAATTTGCTCCATTTGATAAAATTATCATCACTGCAGCAGCGCCTAATATCCCAGAGAAATTGTGGGAACAATTAAAGGTGAAAGGGGTAATGGTAATTCCTGTAGATGAATCCGAAACGGCACAGCGTATGCTAAGGCTCACAAAGAAAAAAGATGGATTAGCTAAAAGTGAATCCTTTGAAGAGTTTTCATTCGTTCCTATGTTAGAAGGGAAGGAAGTCAAGAGATAAACTCATACATAATATATTTAAAAAGCCTAGCAGGAAATTCCAGCTAGGCTTTTTAAATAAAGAAATAAATTCTTAATATTATTGAGGCATTGAATCCATTCCTCCACCGCCTTCATCACCTTTAGTGCTTTTTCTTCTTAATAAGTTCACATCAAACTTACCAAAGCGGTAGGAGAAGTTAACTCTAAACATTTGTTGATCTCTAACACGAGTTACGTTTTGAATAAAGTATTGGCTTTCTGAATAGGTTTTATTTACCCTTGTTTTAAACACGTCGTTCACATTAAATGAAAGGCTAGCAGTTCTTCCTCCTTTCAAAGTCCAATCTTTCTTAATAGCCATATCAAAGTCATATGAAGGGAAGTTATATCCTTGTGCAGTAGACTGTGGTCCACCAAAGCCACCACCCATTGGGCCACCTCTACCACCACCACTGCTACTTCCACCTGGAGGTAAAATAGTTTTAGCTTGGTATTGACCACTAAATTGGTAGGAGAAGCCGTTAGGCAATTTGAATGTGTTATTCATTTTGCTAAACCAACTTGTTAAATCGTTATTTACATTTTGACCTGGAATAGTCGCAGTGATAGCTGATTTGAATAGGTTAAAACTCAAATTCATATCCCACCATTTTGTGATGGCAGTTTTATTACTTAATTCAAGGCCGTATACGGTTGCTGTATTAGCATTGATAGATGAACTAAAATAAGCGCTATCTAAATTTGGGGATGCTCTATTAATGTCTCTATAAATGTAGCTTGTAATAAGGTCGGTGCTGTATTTATAATAGGCAGTTGCTAAAAAATTAGATCCCTTTTTATAGGCATTATTGTATGCAACTTCAAATGAATGTGTAAACTGTGGCTTTAAACCTGGGTTACCAACAGAAATGTTTTGAGGATCACTGTAATCAGGGAAAGGCAATAATTGGAAGAAGTTAGGAGGGCTGATACGTTTTGAGTAATTCAATTGGAAATCTTGTTTATCATCTACTTTATAGTTGATGAATGCACTAGGGAAAAGAGAAATAGGGTAGCTAGTATGGAAAGGCAAAGAGTCTAATCCTTTTTTACTTAAGATGTTTCCATCATATGCACGACTTTCTGCTCTTAATCCTAATTGCATACTCCATTTGTCTTTTTTCATATTCAAATTTGAATAGGCGGCGTATACTTTTTCACCATATTGATATTGGCTACTAATTGCATCAATCAATAAATCATTTCTAAACTGATCACGCTTGTTGTATTCAGAACGATCATTGTATTTTAATCCTGCTTCAAATTTCACGTCGTTTTTAAACTCACGTGCATAATCCATATTAAAAGAGTAATTCTTGTTATTGCCACTACCTAAGCTCTGTTGATTTATAATAGAAGAATTAACTAGAGACTTACTATTTTGGTCAGATTCATTGTAGTTAAAATCGGCAGATAACTCATGTCCTTTGTCTGCAAACAAATGCTTGTAACTTAATTGAGCACCTTTGTTTAAGAAGGTGAATTTAGAAGAATTGTCCAAGCTATAATTTCGTGAATTAGTACTTATAATAGAATCTATTAGTTGAGTACCAGCACTAGCCATGGTTCCTTGCATAATATTTGAGTACAATGAAAATGTATTTCTATTATCTGCAAAATAATCCACACCTGCTCTGTAAAAATTAAATGAACCATCTCCATTACTATTATTAATGGTTTTGACATTAGTAGGTAAAGCGGTACCTAATATTTGTCTTTCAGTGGTTGAAGTGCTTATAGATTTACGTCCATTTATGTTTGCGTTCAACGAGAAATTAAATTTACTATCTCTTACATTCATATCGCCACCGCCATTAAATTTACCTCGCATGTCTAAACCTGTTCTTATACCACCATTGTAACCATTCTTTCTATTCTTTTTTAACACGATATTTAAGATGCCTGCATTGCCACCAGTAGCATCGTATTTTGCAGATGGATTGGTGATAATTTCTACACGGTCAATAATATCAGCAGGAATCTGATCCATAGTTAAAGTAGTAGGACGGTTGTCGATTAACAAGGTTGGAGCTGCATTTCTTAAAGTCACATTGCCATCAATGTCCACATTTAAGTTAGGGATGCTTTTCATTACTTCAACTGCCGTTTGTCCTTGGCTAGTTAAATTCTTTTCTACATTAAATATTTTACGGTCAATGCCCATTTCGAATTGAGGCTTAGCGGTACTTGTTACGGTAACCGATTTTAAGTCTTCGGCAGATTCTTCCAATTTAATATTACCTAAATCCTTATCAACCATTGCCATCATATCTTGCATACTTTGACCAGCACCCATTTTAAGATTAAAGCTCAATGTCTTCTCTAATTTTTTATAACCTACTCCAGAAACAATTAATTTAAAATTGCCCATCACTGGTAGGTTTTCAAAACTAAAATCACCATTGGATTCGGTTAATATCGTTCCTAAAATAACTTCGGTATTTTTTTTGGTCGCAGGATCAAACTTGCTGCCTTTTAATTGCAGGGTAATACCTTCTATGCCCTTGTTACTTGCGTCCACTATTTTGCCATAAAAATGACCCGTATTGCTTGTTGCACCGGCTCCTCTTGCCCCTGCCATTCCTGGCATTTGTGCGAATGTATTTGTCTGTAATAAAATAGCAAATACTAAGATTGATATATATTTCATAATGTATTAGATACTGTTTTGTCTCAACGGTTTATTGAGGGTGCAAAGATGCGCTTTATAATCTAGGGATGGTAGCTAGATTATATGAACGGCAATTAAAAGTGGTTGGTAAGCAATAGGATTAGGACGCCCCAAATTAGTCCAATAAAAATGGCTAGTAAACGGTATTTTCTTGTTGCCTTAAGTAAGGCAGGTTCCAAAATTGGCTTCCATTTTTTTTGCAAATTATGAGCAAAATCTTCTTTAGCACTAGTTGCAAATTTCTTTACCAATTCGGGGAACAAAATTTGTAATTCTTCGATAAATACTGTCTTTAATTGATTTACGGTTTTGTCGCCAATAAACATAGACACAATGGGCATTTTCTCACTAAGCTTATGTTTAAAAAACTGGTCAAGTTGTTCGTCAATAAAGGGCAAGACCGATTCAAATTGAGCCTTAGTTGTCTCGCTAGATAATTTATGCTCAATATCAAATGCTTCAATTTGTTGGGTTAGGCCCTTGTTCCAATTCATGAAAATAGCTTTTACAAAAAACCATGCAATGAACCATGCTAAAAAGGCCGATAATAAAGGAATTAAAATATAGTCCATAGGATTTTACACTTTATAAAAAAACCCATCCCGATTGGGATAGGTTTTTTTGGGGGAGAACGATGGGTCTCGAACCCACGGCCTACAGTGCCACAAACTGTCGCTCTAACCTACTGAGCTACGCCCTCCATTTAGGGTCGCAAAAATACATCAATTCGGCAATCTATAAAAGTAGTTTTGCATCTTTTTATAAAATTATGGTAAAAAAAGCCTCTTTAATTCCTATTTACAAGCTTGAATAGCCATTTTACGCTATTTTTGAAAACTTCATGCACGCAATTATGACATATGTAAAACAAAATAAGTGGAAATTCTTTGCCACTTTGGTATTAATGGGAGGATTATTTTTTGCATTCAATACATTTAAAACCAACGCTAACGAGTCACCTGAAATAAGACATCGTAAATTATTATCAACTATCGGGCATTTGCTAGAGAGCGAACATTATAGTCCTCGTAAAATTGATGATCAATTTTCTAAAGAGGTTTTTGACGCGTATTTAAAAGCATTGGATCCAGAAAAGAATTTGTTTTCACAAGAAGATATCGATTCTTTAAAGGTTTTTCAAAGCACCATAGATGATGAAATTCATGGCGCTAAAATTCAATTTGAACCTGCAGTAAGTAGTATGTATAACAGAAGATATGCGCAGGCTAAAACCATATTTGATTCTATCATTAAACAACCATTTGATTATTCGGTTGATGACTCCTTGCGTTTAGATGTGGATAGTATTGCCTACCCAGCAAATGCGAATGATCGTTATGCTAGATGGTATAAGCAAGTAAAGTATAAATGTTTAGAGCGATATGCAAGTTTAATAGAGGAAAGAGAAAATTATAAGAAAAAAGTTGCAACAGTTAAAGTAACAGTAACGGATTTAAAAAATGACAAGTCTGACTCTGCAAAACCTAAAGCTGAATCCAAATTTGTAATTAAAGCGGATTCTGTTTTGGAAGTGGAAGCAAGAGTTTCAATTGCAAAGTCTTATCATAAAAGATTTGATCAACAAGACAAGACTTTTAATGAAGAAAAAAAGTTTGATGCTTTTTTAAATACCATTACAGGTTTAATGGACCCACATACCGACTATTTTGCTCCGGTTGAAAAGCGTTCATTTACGGAACAAATGAGTGGTGTTTTTTATGGCATTGGGGCTCAATTAGGAGCCGATGACAATGGCGTTAAATTAGTAAGTATCCAACCCGGAGGTGCAGCATGGAAATCAGGGCAGTTAGTTGTGAATGACGTAATTATTAAAATCGCTCAAGGCAATGAAGAGCCTGTTGATATTGCGGGTTTTGAAACAACAGATGCCGTAAAATTAATAAGGGGAGATTTAGGATCTGAAGTAAGATTAACAATTAAAAAACCAGATGGAAGTATTAAAGTAGTGTCTTTAAAAAGAGAAAAAATTGTTTTAGATGAGGGTTATGCAAGAAGTGTGATCATCACAAAAGGCACTGAGAAAATTGGTTACATTTTATTGCCAGATTTTTATGCAGATTTTGATAGAGAAGAAGGAGCTAGATGTTCTAAAGATGTAGCAAAAGAGGTTGAGAAATTAAAAGCAGAAAAAGTAGACGGGATTATTATTGATGTAAGATACAATGGAGGTGGATCATTATACGAAGTGGTTCAAATGGTTGGTTTGTTTATTGACAAAGGACCGGTGGTTCAAATTAGAGACAGAGAAGGACGTTCTCAAGTATTAGCAGACGAAACACCTGGTTTATTATACAATGGCCCATTGGTAGTTATGGTAAATGAGTTTAGTGCATCAGCAAGTGAGATATTTGCTGGCGCTATACAAGATTATAAGAGAGGTGTTATTGTTGGAAGCACTTCCACTTATGGTAAAGGAACCGTACAAAGAAATGTAGCATTTGGGAAACCGTTGGATTCTTTGGGTATTCAAACAGAATATGGAGCTGTGAAACTAACCTTCCAAAAATTTTATAGAATCACAGGTAGCTCAACTCAAAAGAAAGGGGTTGCATCGGATGTGGTATTCCCAGATGAATACGAGTTATTAAAATATCGTGAAAAGGACAACCTTTCGGCCTTGGAATGGGATGAAATGCAAAAAGCAAAATTCCAACCATGGGTAGCTAATTACAATATTGATAAAATTGCATTGGCTGCTAAACGAAAAATTGATGCAGACACTGCAACTATTAAATTCAAGAAGAATTTACAATGGGTATCTTCTCAAATGGATCATCCTGTATATTTGAAATTGGATAAATATTTGCAGTATAAAAAACAAATCCAAGCGGTAATTCAACAAAATGAAAATAGTTTAAAGCTTAAAGACCTGATGCAAGTGGCTCCTTTAAAAGCAGACTATGACAAATTTTACAATAATCCGGATAAGACAAAGCAAGACAGATATCAGGCTTGGTTAAAAATGGTAGCAAAGGATATTCAAATTAATGAGTCTAGTAAAATATTGAGTGCATTTAAATCAAGTGCAGTAAAGAGCAAATAAGATGGAAATTATAAAAGCATCGCCAACTGAAATAAAATGGCACGTTATATATACTAAGTCTAAGTGGGAGAAAAAAGTAGACGACTTGCTCATTCAGAAAGGTTTTGAAAGTTGGTGCCCTGTTCAAAAGCAAGAAAGACAATGGTCTGACCGAAAAAAAATAATTGAAACACCATTGTTTAGGTCTTATGTTTTTGTCAGAGCATCCAAAGAAGATTACACCAAAATATTATCTACAATTGGCGTGGTTAATTTTTTATATTTCGAAAAGAAACCAGCTATTATTAGAGACGTGGAGATAGAAGAAATAAGAAAGTATTTAGGTTTGTCCACAGCATCTGTTCAAATTGTAGACATGGCCAATATTCCTTCACAAACTAAGGTTTCTATCAATCAGGGCTTGTTTATGGGCCAAAGAGGGGAGGTAGTTAAGTCCGGGAAAAAGACCGTCTTTGTAAGGCTAGAAAGCATTAATATGATGATGATAGTAGAATTCAAAGCCGACGAAGTGTCCCTTTATTAATTATACTTGTAGGCCAATACTTAATTTACTCCTAAGCTAATTTCCATTCTACTATTTGATTGCTCCATTCTTCCCTGTATGGTGTTATAACTCTGATATAGTTATCTGTATACCCTTCTAGCATTGGAATATCATTTGGATCTTTTTGTTTGATAGACTCAAACAACACAGGCCTTGTTTCATTAACATGTTGTGCATTAAAATATTGTTGCTTTTGATAAGATAAATTTCGCAACATTTTATTCCTTTCATTTCTGATCGAAATAGGTACAATAGGTTTAATATCCAATGCTTTAGTCAGGGCTCTCTCGGAATAAGTAAATACATGTAAATAAGACACATCTAATGCATGTATAAAGTCAAAACTCTCTTTAAAATATTCCGCTGTTTCACCAGGCGATCCTACAATCACATCAACCCCAATACAAGCATGCGGCATAATTGCTTTAATGCTTTTGATTCTATCGGAATACAATTCGCTATTGTATCTTCTTTGCATTAGTTTAAGTACTGTATCAGAACCACTCTGTAATGGAATATGAAAGTGAGGCATAAAACTTTTGCTATTTGCTACCCATTCAATTATTTCATTCGTTAGTAAGTTAGGCTCAATAGAGGATATACGATAACGTGGAATATTTGTTTCTTGATCCAATGCTTTTACCAATTCGAAAAAGTTTTCGTCATGTTTTTTGCCACCATCTCCCCCTTTTCCAAAATCTCCTAAATTAATGCCTGTCAACACAATTTCTTTCACCCCGTTTTTTGCTAATTCCTGCGCTTGCTTAACTACATTTTCGATACTATCACTTCGGCTTTTTCCTCTAGCCATTGGTATGGTGCAAAAGGAACAGCTATAATCGCAACCATCCTGAACTTTCAGAAAAGTACGTGTACGGTCATTTACCGAAAACGAGGAATTAAATCCAGAAACCTCCTCAATATCACAACTACAAATTTTTGCATCCTCCCCCTTTGTCAAAGTAGATAAATGTTGCACCAGATTAAATTTCTCGGCAGCACCTAATACCAGATCTACTCCAGGGATATCGGCAATCTCTTGTGGTTTTAATTGTGCATAGCAGCCGGTAATCACTACAAAGCTTTCAGGAGCGCGCCTTTGAATACGGCGGACTAATTGCCTACACTCTTTGTCGGCGTTATCGGTAACCGAGCAAGTATTTATTACATATACGTCGGCCTTATCCGTAAATGCCTTCTTTTCAAAGCCCTCCTGTTCCAATTGTCTGGATAGGGTAGAAGTCTCCGAAAAGTTAAGCTTACAGCCTAATGTATGAAATGCTACTGAACGTGGGTTACTCATGGACGGCAAAGATAAAAAACCTAAGGGGAACCCGGAAATCTTAAAATATTCATAAACCGGTGCTTAATTTCCCTTTTTGCCTAGATTAAGTTAAGTTTGCAACTACTAAAAATGTCAAAATGGACTTTAAAAAAGTGAATAATTGGACGGGTTGGATTGTAACCCTAATTGCTTGTACTGTATATATTATGACCACCGAGGCTACAGGTAGCTTTTGGGATTGTGGTGAGTTTATTAGCAGTGCGTATAAATTACAAATTCCGCATCCACCAGGAGCACCTATGTTTGTGCTTTTAGGTCGTTTATTTATTATCCTTTTTGGTGACAATCCTTTGACTGCTGCAAAAGCCGTAAATATCATGAGTGCATTGGCAAGTGGATTTACAATCATGTTTTTGTTTTGGACTATTACACACTTTGCAAAAAGAATGGTACAAAAAGGAACTGATGCTTTAAGTAATGCACAAATTATTTCTATCATGGGCGCAGGTATTGTTGGCGCTTTGGCATACACTTTTACCGATTCATTTTGGTATAGTGCAGTTGAGGGAGAAGTTTATGCATTAAGTTCTTTCTTTACTGCTTTAGTATTTTGGGCCATTTTAAAATGGGAGCATAAAGCCGACCAGCCTGGTGCAGATAAGTGGATCATCTTTATATTTTACATGATGGGTGTTTCTATTGGAGTTCACTTATTAAACTTATTGACAATTCCTGCAATTGTAATGGTCTATTATTTCCGTAATTATAAAGCAAGTTGGAAAGGCGGTTTAGTAGCATTTTTTATCGGGGTTGTGATTACAGGATTTATACAAGTATTCTTAATTCAATATACTATTAAGTGGGCTGGAGCATTTGACGTTGCATTTGTAAACTCATTTGGCTTGCCATTCTTTACTGGATTTATAGCTTTCTTTGTTTTAGTTGCAGCGGTATTATCTTTCGGGATCTATTATGCAAACAAGAAAGGCTTATACTTTTTAAAATTGGGTATTTGGTCAACAGTATTCTTTTTATTGGGGTATACCAGTTATTTAACTACAATGGTCCGTTCAAATGCAGATCCTTCGGTGGATATGTACAATGTAGATAATCCAGTAACCTTGGTTGGATATTTAGGCAGAGAGCAATATGGAGATTGGCCTATTTTATACGGACCTGATTATGTAGACAAAGTAGATAATATCGAAGGAAGTGATCAGTATGTAAAAGGGCCACAAAATTACGAATTAGCTGGAAAGAATTTTAAAAGAGATTGGACATCGGCTCCGTCAGCGCATTTATTCCCCAGAATGTGGGATTCTGAAAACGATCGCGGACAATTAGATAGCTATAAAGCATTTGCAGGTGTAGTGGATGGGGAAGCGCCAACTTTAAGAGATAATATTAAATACTTTACCAACTATCAATTTGGGTTCATGTACCTGCGTTATTTCCTTTGGAACTTTGCAGGAAAACAAAATGACTTACAAGGTTTTGGTAATGTACGTGACGGTAATTTTAGTACTGGTATTTCAGTAATTGATAATTTATTTTTTGGAGACCAATCAAAACTACCTGATACCATTAAGAATCAAAATAAAGCACATAACAGTTTGTATATGTTGCCGTTTATTTTGGGTATCATTGGATTTATATTTCAATACCAAAAAGCCAAAAAAGATTTTGTTGTTACAGGTTTATTATTCTTTTTTACTGGTATTGCAATTGTATTATACTTAAACCAAGTAAGTTTACAACCGCGTGAACGTGATTATGCATATGTAGGATCTTTCTATGCTTTTGCAATATGGATTGGATTAGGTGTATTGCAAGTGGTTGAGTGGTTTACTAAGTTTGTCAATCAACGTGTTGCTGCAATATTGGCTACAGTGGTTTGCTTTTTAGCAGTACCAAGTTTAATGGCACAACAAGAATGGGATGACCATGATAGAAGTCAAAAAACTTTGCCTCGTGACTTAGCACGTGATTATTTAGAAAGTTGTCCTCCAAACGCCATCTTATTTTCATTTGGTGACAACGATACCTACCCGTTATGGTATGCACAGGAAGTGGAAGGTATTCGTCCAGACGTGCGTGTGGTTGTAAATAGTTTATTGGGATCTGATTGGTATATGAGAGAGCTTAGATATAAAGTAAATCAAAGTGATAAGTTTGATGTAATATTTAGTGAAGAGCAAGTAGCAGGTAATAAATTAAATGTTGCTTATTACAATGCGCTTCCTGAATTTGGCGAAAAAACCTATCACAATTTAGATTCAGTATTACGATATGTAGTAGGTGATCAAACAGGTAAATACCAGGCTTCAACAAACGAAGGACCTGTAAATATATTCCCTACGCATAAATTTAAAGTGCCTGTGAATAAGGCAAATGCAATTGCTTCAGGCATTGCAAAGGCTAATGATAATATCGTTGACGAAATGTTGATTGATTTTAATCCAAATCGTCAGTATATGGTCAAAAATGAAATGGCCATGTATGCAATCATTGCCACTTCACAATTTAAGCGTCCAATATGCTTTACTTCATTACAAGAGTTAAAAGAATTAGGTCTTGATAAATATGTTCGCCAAACAGGTATGTCTTATGAGTTAGTTCCAGTAATTGGAGAAAGCGCAGTGAATACCGAGGTTGCATACAAAAACGTCATGACAAAATTTGCTTTCGGTAATGCAAAGAACCCAGGTGTTTATTATGATGAAGAAAATAGACGTCACTTGAATTCTATTCGCTATTCCGTTGCACAAATTGCACAAGCTTTAGTAATGGAAGGGAAGAAGGATAGTGCTAAGCAAATTTTAAGAAAATTAGATAGTGAAACCAACGAAAAGAGTTTCCCTTATGGAATGACTTCAAATAGAGGTAATCAACATAACTATTTCTCTTACGTATTTTTACAAACCTGTTACGCAGCTGGAGATATGGAATTGGCGAAGAAAGTATCCACTTCAGTATTGAAAGACTTAAAACAACAATTAGCCTATTATAGATCATTAGGGGATACAATGAGTGAAGACCAGTTTTTACAAAATGTTGAATTGGCCTATCAAGGAAAACCAAATGCTTTGGCTAATAGACAAATGTCATTTGTTCAGGATGCTTTAACATCTTATCAACTAATAAATGCAATTAGTAAATTAGAAGAAGATGTTGCAAAATTAAATGCAGCAGCTGCACCTAGTACAAAGTAATCTATAAAATAGTTTGAATAAATAAGGCCCCGAAAAATCGGGGCCTTATTTATATGTATTGTTTGAATTTTTTTTGCTGGCAATCTTATAATGCTAGCTTATTAGCCTCAAACGTTTTGATAATTGTAAACCGCTAAATTAAATCCTTAAGCGTTGCAACTACTTGGTCAATTTCTTCCTTAGTATTGTTTTTTGAAAAAGAGAAACGAATGGTGGCAATATCTCCGCCCTTTCCCAAAGCACTTATTACATGAGAACCTTGTTGTGCACCACTAGAGCAAGCACTTCCGCCACTTGCGCAAATATGATGAATGTCTAAGTTAAATAACATCATTTCAGACTTTTCATTCTTTGGAAAATTTACGCTCAATAATGTATATAAGCTATCGCCAAAAGTATCTCCATTGAAGCTTACGCCAGGAATCTGTTCGATTAATTGGTCATGCATGTATTTTTTCAAGCCGTTGATATGTTCGCTGTCTTTCTCATGATTTTCGGTAGCTAATTCTAATGCTTTTGCAAATCCAACTATGCCATAAAGGTTTTCAGTACCTGCTCGCATATTGCGTTCTTGTGCACCACCATGTACTAGTGGACTTATTTTGATATTTTCATTGATATATAAAATACCAACTCCCTTTGGTCCATGAAATTTATGTCCAGCGCCAGTGATAAAGTCAACGGGCATCTCATTTAGTTTGAATGGAAAATGGCCAACAGTTTGTACGGTGTCGCTATGAAAATAGGCATTGTGCTTTTTGCAAATTGCACCTACTGCATGAATATTAATCATGTTCCCAATCTCATTATTAGCATGCATAATGCTTACAATGGTTTTTTCAGGACTGTTTTCCAATAATTGTTCCAAATGTGCTAAATCAATATGACCATTAGGTAAAACATTTACCCAGCTAAGGTTTACCCCATCCGTTTTCGCTAAATGCTCAACGGTATGTAAAGTAGCATGATGTTCGATAGGCGAGCTAATAATATGTTTACATCCTAGGTCATAAACCGCAGCATGTAAAATGGTATTGCTGCTTTCGGTTCCACCGCTAGTGAAAAATATTTCTGCAGGCTTTGCCCCTAATATTTTAGCAACCGACTTACGTGCTTGCTCCACTGCCATTCGTGACTCTCTGCCATAACTGTATATAGAAGAAGGGTTGCCAAATTTTTCGGTTAAATAGGGCATCATGGCTTCTAATACTTGAGGGTCAAGTGAAGTGGTAGCCGCATTGTCAAAATAGATTCTCTCCATAGGTCGCTAAATTACTTAATTGTGCCAATAATAGCAATGATCTCGTCCGCAAGTTTGTCCGCCTCAGCCTGAGAAGGCGCTTCGGTGTATATACGAATAATGGGTTCGGTATTACTTGACCTTAAATGCACCCATGCGTTATCAAAGTCAATTTTAAAACCGTCTACCTTATTAATAGGGAATTGGCCAAACTTGGCTTCTAAAGTTGTGAAAATTTTATCCAATGAGATATTGCCATCCAAATCCATCTTTTTCTTACTCATGAAATAGGCAGGATAGCTAGCTCTTAATGCCGAAGTGGTCATTTTTGTTTTAGCCAAATGAGTCAAGAACAACGCAATACCAATTAATGCATCTCTTCCATAATGTAAGTCAGGAACAATAATACCCCCGTTGCCTTCTCCTCCAATTACGGCTGCTTGGTTTTTCATCATCGTAACTACATTCACTTCACCAACTGCACTTGCATAATAAGTACAACCATATTTTTCAGTTACATCACGTAATGCTCTTGTTGATGATAAATTACTTACGGTAGCACCTTTTTTATTTTGTAAAATATAATCAGCAACTGCAACCAAAGTATATTCTTCTCCAAATAATTCTCCGTCCTCACTCACAAAGCATAATCTGTCTACATCTGGATCTACAGCGATACCTAAATGCGCTTTTTCTTTTACTACAGTATTACACAAGTCGGTTAAATGTTCTTTTAAAGGCTCTGGATTGTGCGCGAAATTGCCATTCATTTCGGCATTCAATACTTTGATATTAGTTACTCCAATTGCGTTTAACAAGGCAGGCACTGTAAATGCACCTGAGCTATTAATAGCATCTACTACCACTGAAAAGTTCGCGGTTTTAATAGCATGAATGTCCACTAATGGATATTCAACAATAGCTTTAATATGTTTTTCTAAACTATCACTGTTGGCAATTACTTTACCCATTGCATCTACCGAAGCGTAATTAAAATCTTCGTTGGCTGCTAAAGTCAAAATTATTTTTCCTTCCTCACCACTTACAAATTCACCCTTCTCATTTAATAATTTTAATGCATTCCATTCTTTAGGATTATGGCTAGCAGTTAAAATGATACCACCATCAGCACCTTCAAAAACCACCGCCATTTCGACAGTAGGAGTAGTGCTTAATCCTAAATGAATTACATCAATACCTAGCGCTAATAAACTTTGTTCCACTAAGGCCTCTACCATTTCTCCGCTCATTCTTCCATCTCTTCCAACCACTACCTTTTTGCGAGCTGGCGACTTGCTTTGTAACCAAGTACCATATGCCGAAGCAAACTTGACAATATCAATAGGAGTAAGGTTGTCGTTTGGTTTACCGCCAATAGTACCTCTAAATCCTGAGATGCTTTTTATAAGAGACATAGTGTTATTTTTTACTTTTAAAAAAGGATTTACAAATTTACTTCAAATTTT
>CANFLP010000044.1 GCA_947447835.1 Bacteroidota bacterium | reverse complement strand
GTGCATGGCACTTCCGCCTCAAATAATGCTGTGATTTGTTCTACTGTAGAAGAGTCACTTACTGCCCAAACTGTATGCTGGATACCGTCTTCGGCTGTAAAGTCATATACCGCATTCTTTGTAGTCTTCCATTTGTCTATTAAAACGTCAATAGAAGCCTGATTGCGGTAAGCTAAAAACACGTTGCCCGTTTGAGCACCTGTTGTCTTAATATGATTGATTCTGTCCTGTTCTTTTTCTGGTCTTGTGAACTCGTGCTTTTTGATAATGTCATTATTATAATCATCAATACTACTTACACAAACCAATCCAGTTTGCGCACGCCCATCCATTATTAATTGATAGATATAATAACAAGGTTTTGATTCTTTAAACAAAACATCTCTTTGTACAAATGCATTTAAATTTTCTAATGCTAAATCATAAACTTGTTGGCTATGAATATCTGTAGCTTCTGGTAAATCAATTTCACTTTTTGTAATGTGTAAAAATGTATATGCATTACCAACTGCTTCGTGTTTTGCTTCTGCGCTATTTAAAACGTCGTATGGTTTACTCGCTACTTGCTTTGCTAATTGAGGCTGAGGTCTAAGTGCTTCGAAGGGTCTAATTTTTGCCATGGGCGCAAATATCGTTCTTTTTGTTGAGTAATGGTTTTTTGTTGAAGCTCTTTCCTGAAAATAAATTAGGAAAAATCTTCCATAAGTTTACAAAATGCTTGTACACTGCTCATTGGCAAGGCGTTATACATACTCACTCTAATACCCCCAACGGTACGGTATCCTTTTACACCAATCATACCTTCTTTTTTACATAATTTTAAAAAAGATGCTTCTTTATCTGGATCAGTTAAAAAGAAAACTGCATTCATTATACTTCGATCTTCTTTTGCAATTGGACAGTAAAACGCTGGTAATGAATCAATAGTATTGTATAACAATTCGGCCTTTGCATTATTGCGTTTTTCCATTTCCACTAAGCCTCCTTCTTTTTCTATCCATCTTAAAGTTAACAAGCTTACATAAATTGAAAATACAGGTGGTGTGTTTAACAATGAACCCGCTTCAATGTGTTTTTGATAATCAAGAATAGCTGGAATTTTTCTATTTACTTTTCCAAGTAATGATTTTTTTACGACCACCATGGTGACACCCGCAGCACCCATATTTTTTTGTGCACCAGCATATATTAAATCAAACTGATTAAACTGGGTTGGCCTGCAAAATATATCTGAACTCATGTCGCCAATTAATGGCACATTCACCTGTGGGTATTGATGCCATTGGGTTCCCTCCACTGTATTATTAGTAGTTATATGCAAATAGCTAGTGCCTGCTGGCAATTCCAATTGTTTATTTAGATAAGTATGTTTTTTATCGGAAGTATCTGATATTACATTTACTGGTCCAAATATTTTAGCCTCTTTTACTGCTTTATTTCCCCAAACTCCATTATCACAAATAGCTGCTAATCCACTTTCATCTAATAAGTTCATAGGCACTTGCATAAACTGCATCGTTGCACCTCCTTGTAAAAAAAGTAATTCATAATCATCACCAATATCCATTAATCTTTTTACAGTTGCTTTTGCTTCTTCTATAACTTCTACAAACCAACTAGTGCGATGTCCAATTTCTAAAATTGATAATCCCGTGTTGTTAAAATTATGAATAGATGCCGCAGCTTGATCTAATACTTCTTTAGGTAAAATTGCTGGCCCTGAATTAAAATTGTGCAATTGCATTTTGATAAATTATTCTTTTAAACTATTTCGCTTTCGTCAACTGTCGTTACACCTCCTGATACCACATACTTCATTGCCTCTGATGCACTAATTCCTTTTGGTAATTTTTTGATTCTTGTTTTTGGAACAATATAAGTGATCCCCGAAATGGCATAAGAGTGAGGCACATATACGGTCATATATTCGGCCATTCCAAAATGTGCTGAGTTTTCTTGTGTTATAAATCCAATTCTCCAAACATCTGCTGAATCTACATTTACTAAAACAGGTTCATCAAACTTTTTCTTATTACCCGCAAAGGCTTCTAAGAAATCTTTTACCGATGAATATATAATTTTTACACCTGGTGTTTTTTCCAATACTTTATCAAAAATAGAAACCAATCTTTCTACAAAAAATAAAGACGATAACCAACCTACTACCAATACTAATGTAATTGCAACCACAAATCCAAGCCCCGTTACTTTTGGTATTTGACCGTTTACTGCAGCAAATTTTACTGGAAATACGGTATTTAATAAGTTGGGCAAGAAATTATCTACCCAGTTAAACAGACTTACCACCACCCAAATGGTTACCCCAATGGGTGCCAGTAGCACCACTCCTTGAAAAAATAATTGGGCAAGGCCGCTCAATATCTTCTTACGGCGGAATTTTTCCCTTATAAACTGCATGAATAGTGGTTTAGAGGTCAAATTTCCACCTTTTTTGCCATTCAACATAAATATTTAAAAATTTAACCTTGGAAACTTTGAAAACGATATTAGTTTCCATAGTTTTGCGGCTCAAATCGAACTATGGAGAACCGTATATTATTAAAAGCGAGGGAATTAATGGTATTAAATGGAGTACGTTATGTAACCATGGACGACCTAGCAAACCAGTTGGGTATTAGCAAAAAAACTATTTACCAGTTTTATAAGGACAAAGAAGCCTTAGTACTTGCTGTAGTGGAACTAGAGTTAGACGAACAGAAGTTAATGTGCCAAAGATCTCAGGAAACTGCAGACAACGCACTTCATGAAATGTTCATGGTGCTACAGGACATTCAAGAAATGTTCAAAAAAATGAATCCTTTAACGGTAATGGAAATTCACAAATATTTTCCTGAAGCATTTAAAAAAATACAGGAGCATAAAGACAACTTCATGCACAATGTGGTTAAGACTAATTTATTAAAAGGCATCGAACAAGGCGTTTATCGTAATGATATAGATCCAGAAATCTTAACCATATACAGAATTGAAACTAGTTTGATTACGTTTAACACACAGTTCTTCCCTTTAAGCAAATTTGATTTAGGCAAAGTAAATGTTCAAATTATGGAACACTATATATACGGTATAGTTTCTATAGAGGGGTCAAGATTACTTATGCAATACAAAGAAGTTAAAACAAATGCTGCAAGTACAATGGAGCATGAACCAATAATAAATAAATAAAACAAGCAATACATATACAAATGAAAAAAGTAATTTTCTTAATCCTTGGTTTTGCTATAATTAACTTGTCTCAAGCACAAGTTGCAAACAAAACCACAAATGCATTTAGCCTAGACCAATGCGTGGACTATGCACAAAAAAATAATGTGCAAGTTAAAAATGCTTTATTGGCAATTGAGGTACAAGCACAAACCAATAGAGAAATTGCAGCTGCAGCATTCCCTACCATTACAACAAGTACTAGCGTGGTAGATTATACAAAAATTCCAACCTCCTTATTACCTGCACAAATATTTGGTGGTCCTGCTGGAACCTTTATTCCTGTTCAGTTTGGTACTAAGTTTAATGCTAACTACGGAGCTAACATTCAACAATTATTATTTGATGGCCAAGTGTTTATTGCGTTACAAGCACGTGCAACTTCTATGGACATGCAAAGAAAAAATGCAGCCATTACTCAGGAAGCAATCAAAGCAAATATTTATAAAATTTACTATCAATTATCTGCAAGCAAAACGCAGTTAAACATTTTAGATGCAAATATTGCACGATTAACCTCTCTTGCACATGATGCCGAAGTGATGTATAAAAACGGTTTTGCCGAAAAATTAGATGTGGATAAGGTAAGTGTTCAATTAAACAACTTAGAAACTGAAAAATTAAAAGCAAACAATAGTGTTGCTATTGGTTATATGGGTCTGAAAATGTTAATGGGCATGCCAGTTAAAGATAGTTTAGTGTTAACCGATGTGATTAACGAGAAAAGCTTAACCAACGATGTATTATCAGAATCTGATTTTCAATATACAGTGCGCAAAGATTTTCAATACTTATCTACCATAAAAAAAATGAATGAGTTCAATGTTAAGCGTTACCAATTAAGCAACCTGCCTACTATTTCAATGGCTGGTAGTTATTCTAAAAATGCACAAAGAAGCGAATTTGATTTTTTCAAAGGTGGTAACTGGTTTACTACTTCTTTAATTAATCTAAATATTAGCTTGCCTATATTTAACGGCTTTGCTACTGATGCAAGAATTAAAAGAACTAAGATTGAATTACAACAAACTGAGAATCAAATTGAGTCTCTTAAAAATAGTATTGATAACGAGATTACTCAAGCTAAGTTAAACTATATGTCTTCGGTTGCTACTGTTCAGTTTCAAAAGAAAAACATGAATCTTGCCGAAGCGGTTTATGCACAAACTAAAAAGAAGTTTGAAGCAGGTACGGGTTCTAATACCGAAATTTCTGCTGCACAAGCCGACTTAGTAAGTGCCCAAAACAATTATATGAACGCCCTTTACACGGCTTTAATTGCTAAAGTAGATTTATTAAAAGCAACTGGAAAATTATAACTCCAATTCAAAATACACACACAAAATATATACAAATGAAACATAGTTTAAAATTATTTACCCTTAGCTTAATATTAATAGCTGTTGCATGTGGTGGTGGCGACAACAATAGTATTGAAGCAAAAAAGGCAAGTTTAGAAAAATTAAAAAAGCAAGCACTTAGCATTGATGTACAAATTGCAGCTATTGAAAAAGACTTAGAAAAGTCTGGTTCAAAAGAACAAGCAAAAGCAGTGTTGGTAGTAGTCGCTCCTATTGTTGCGCAAGATTTTAATCACTTTATTGAATTACAAGGTAAAGTTGAATCTGAGAGCGTTTCTTATGTTACTCCAAGAGCTGGTGGTGGTCAGGTAAAGGAATTGTTTATTAAAAGAGGTGACCGTGTGAAAAAAGGTCAAGTTATTTTACAATTAGACAATAGCTTAATTAAACAAAGCGCTGCAGCAGCTGCTCAAAATATTGAAACAGTTAAAGCACAAGCTGCTTTAGCGAAAGCGGTATATGAAAAACAAAAAAATCTTTGGGAGCAAAATATTGGTAGTGAAATTCAGTTGATGACTGCTAAAACAAACGCAGACGCAAGTGCTAGTCAACTAAAAGCTGCTTTAGAGCAATTAGGTATGGCTAAGGATCAATTAGCTTACACTACTATTAAAAGCGATGTGGATGGGGTTGCAGAAGAAGTAAATGTGAAAGTGGGTGAATTATTTGGTGGTGCTGGTCAAATTAAAATTGTGAACACCGACCATTTAAAATTAACTAGCCAGGTTCCTGAAAATTATGCTGGTAAAATTAAAGTGGGTACCGATGTAAGCTTAAACTTTCCTGATATCCAAAAAATAGTAGATACTAAATTAAATGTAGTGGGTAATGTAATTGATCCTTTAAGCAGAAGCTTTTATGTGGAATCTAAATTACCAATTGATAAAAACTTTCGCCCTAATCAATTAGTACAAGTTAAAATTAAAGACTACACTAAAAAAGCTGCAATTATTATTCCAATTAACCTCATTCAAAATGATGATAAAGGTAAATTCATTTATGTAGCAGTAACTGAAAATGGAAAACTTATTGCACGTAAAAGAATTGTTACAATTGGTGAATTTTATGGTAACAATATCGAAATTCTTGCTGGCTTAAACGTAGGCGAACAAATAGTTACAGAAGGTTATCAGTCAGTTTATGACGGACAATTCATTTCGACCAAATAATTTAAGCGGATTTTCATTCATCATTCATAAAAGCACAATCGATTCATATGTCGACAATTCATAAAATAAAAGAGAAGTTTAAGGAATTCGGTCCTACCTCTTGGAGTATTACTAATAAAACATCCATCTACTTATTGATGTTGTTTATTAGCTTAGGAGGTATTTTCCAGTTCTTAACCTTACCTAAAGAGCAGTTTCCTGAGGTAATTATCCCTACTATGTTTGTACAAACAGTTTACGTAGGTAACTCACCTAAGGATATTGAAAACTTAGTTACACGACCAATTGAAAAACAAATTAAGAGTATTAGTGGCGTTAAGATTAATAAATTCACTTCTTCCTCTCAACAAGACTTTTCGTTAATCACAGTTGAGTTTAGCACAGACGTTAAAACAGACGTGGCTTTACAAAAAGTGAAAGATGCAGTTGATAAGGCAAAGGGTGAATTACCTAATGATCTTACGCAAGAGCCTCGTGTAATGGAATTGAACATTAGTGATCAGCCAATTATGTTTGTGAACATAAGTGGTAATTACAATACCGTTCAACTTAAAAAATATGCCGACGATTTAAAAGATAAATTAGAAGGCATTCCTCAAATTAATAGAATTGATTTAGTAGGTGCACCAGAAAGAGAATTTCAAATTAACGTTGATAACTATCGCATGCAAACTGCTGGTATCACATTTGACGACATCAGCAATGCTATTCAAAGAGAAAACCTAGACTTGTCTGGTGGTTTATTGGAAGTGGGCAATATGCAACGTAACCTTCAATTAAAAGGTCAATTAAAAACTGCTAACGATATTGCCAACATTATTGTTCGTAATACTAGTGGCGCTCCTATCTATCTTAAAGATGTAGCTAATATTAAAGATACCATTAAGAATACTGAAAGTTTTGCGCGTTTAAACGGTAAGAACGTTTTAACCTTAAATATTATTAAGCGTAATGGTGAAAACCTAATTGCAACTTCAGATGCTGTAAAAGCATTAGTAGAAGAAGCTAAGGCCACTGTTTTCCCTAAAGACGTAAGTGTAGTAATGTCGGGTGATCAAAGTATTCGTACCAAAAGTTCTTTCACAGAATTAGTAAATTCTATTGTGATTGGATTTATTTTAGTGTTGGTGGTATTAATGTTTTTTATGGGTGTTACCAATGCATTTTTCGTTGCATTGTCTGTTCCATTAAGTATGTTTGTTGCCTTTGTGTTTTTACCTGCAGGTGATCTTGTAGTAGGCTCTCACATTACTTTAAACTTCATGGTATTATTTGCCTTGTTGTTTGGATTAGGAATTATTGTAGATGATGCCATTGTGGTGATTGAAAATACACACCGTATTTTTGTAGAAGGTAAAGGAAAGTTAACTGCTACCACATCGGCTAAAATGGCCGCTGGTGAAGTGTTTATTCCTGTACTTGCTGGTACAGTTACTACATTGGCTCCTTTCTTCCCATTATTATTTTGGCCTGGTATTATTGGTAAGTTCATGGTGTATTTACCTGCCATGTTAATTTTTACCTTGGCTGCCTCTTTAGTAGTTGCCTTTATCATGAACCCAGTATTTGCTGTGGATTTTATGAATCATGCTGACGACGAAATTGTAGATGAACCAAAGTCTGCCATATTTAAAAAGAAGAGTCTTTGGATTACAATTGCTGTTGGTGCATTATTGGACCTAGCAGGATTTACATTCTTGGGTAACTTGTTAATCTTTTTAATGATTACAGTAGTTGCTAATAAATATTTTATCAATGACCTGATTGTAAAATTCCAAACATCCACTTTACCAAGATTGATGAACTGGTACGAAGCAACATTAAGACGTGCTTTAAGTGGATGGAGACCAGTAAAATTATTGATAGGTACTTTTGTATTACTTATATTTTCATTTGTATTATTAGTAGTGAGCATTAGCTCGGGTCGTGTTGGTATTGAGTTTTTCCCTAAGGGTGATCCAAACCAACTATATGTGTATTTAAAATTACCTTCTGGTAGCAATGTTAATTATACAGATTCAATCACTAAGGTTTTAGAAGCTAAAGTAAATAAGGTTTTAGAAAATGATAAGTCTAAAAACCCTATGGTTGAAAGTATTATTAGTAATGTGGCGGTTGGTGCTGGAGACCCTATGCGTGGTGATAGAAGCAATCGTGCAGAGCTTGGTCGTATTCAAGTAAACTTTGTTGAGTTTGAAAAACGTCATGGTAAATCAACAGCTCCTTATTTAGAAAGCTTAAGACAAGAACTTAAAGGCGTTCCAGGTGCTGAGATTTCTATTGACCAAGAATCAAGTGGTCCTCCAACTGAACCTCCAGTAAATATTGAAATTCAAGGGGAAGATTTTGATAAACTTGTAAAGACTGCCGTTGGTTTAAAAAACTATTTAGACGCTGCACAAATTCCTGGTATCAATACTTTAAAGATGGATGTGGATTTACAAAATCCAGAATTGACTTTAACTATAGATAGAGATCGTGCATTAATTGAAGGTGTGAGTAGTGCACAAGTAGGCATGCAAATTAGAACTGCCTTATTTGGTAAAGAAGTTTCTAAAATTAAAGAAGGTAAAGACGAGTATAAGATTCAATTAAGAAATGAACAGTTACAAAGAAACAACTTAGTTGATTTATTAAACATGCGTTTATCCTTCCGTGATATGGCTGCTGGTGGTATGGTTAAAAACATTCCAATTAGTAGTTTAGTTAAAGTAGAACCCACTAGTACTTTTGGTAGTATTAAAAGAAAGAATCAAAAAAGATTAATTCAATTAAGTTCTAATGTACTTACCGATAAAGGATATAGTCCAACAACAGTGAATGCAGCTATTACACAATACATTTCTAATTTTAAAGGAATCTCTGATGGTGTAACCGTTAAACAAACTGGCGAAAACGAACAACAATTAGAAACCGTTGCGTTTTTAGGTAAGGCTTTAATTATTGCCTTAATGTTAATCTTATTTACATTAGTGTTACAGTTTAACTCTGTTTCTAAATCGGTGATTATCTTAACAGAAATCTTATTTAGTATCATTGGTGTATTCTTAGGCTTCTCCATTTTCGGAATGAAAATTTCTGGAGTTATGACTGGCTTGGGTATTGTAGGATTAGCGGGTATCGTTGTTAAGAATGGTATCTTGGTAATTGAATTTGCCGACGAGTTAAGATCAAGAGGTATGAAAACAAGAGAGGCAATTGTTCAAGCAGGTAAAACAAGAATCATTCCGGTTATGTTAACTGCATTGGCTGCGATATTAGGTTTCATTCCTATTGCTATTGGATTCAATATTAATTTTGTTACTTTATTTAGTGAGTTAAATCCACATATCTTTTTTGGTGGTGATAATGTTGCATTCTGGAAGCCTTTAAGCTGGACCTTAATATTTGGTTTGATTTTTGCTTTCTTTATGACTTTGTTTATTGTGCCAGGTATGTATTTAATTGCAGAAAGATTACGTCGCCCAATGCGTCGTCACTTTGGTGGCAAATGGATTAGCATGTTGGGTATACCTCCATTAACATTCATCTTTCTTCCATTGGTATTTGTTACCGTTTATCTTCATAAGAAAAATAGGAAGCGTCGTATAGCAAATAACAACGCTAAAGGAGATGCAACTATTAATGGATCTTGGTATTAATAGTTATACAATATTGGTTTTAATTGAAATTGTAGGTACACAAAAAAGCCCTTCGAGTAATCGAGGGGCTTTTTTAATTTATTAGTATATTGAAAATATATTTTAAATTATTTTATAACATTTGCTCCCTCTTCAATGCTTACAATATAGTGCTGTAATTGCTTGCCGGTTTTTACTTCATACAATTGAGTTAGCTCCTCAATAAGCTGTGGCGCAGCATTAGACGCTACAATATTAATAGTACAGCCACCAAAGCCGCCCCCCATCATTCTTGCTCCCATTACAGCTGGTTTATCTTTTACTGCCTCTACTAGTAAATCTAGTTCTGGACAACTTACTTCGTATAATTTAGACAATCCCTCATGCGTTGCAAACATCTTTTTTCCAAAATCAAGGAGTTGGTTGGATTTAAGATCCTCTGTAGCTGCTAGTGTTCTTTCAATTTCTTCAATCACATATTTACATCTATTATAAATAAGTGGATTAGTGTTAGCATCCACTGTTTCGTTTAAGATGGATATGGTTGCATCTCTTAGTGAAACAAGCGCTGGATATTTTACTTGCATCATTTGTACACCAGCTTCACATTCTTTTCGTCTTGTATTATACTCGCTACTTGCTAGAGCATGCTTTACACCTGTATCCAATAATATAATTGTAAAACCTTCTAATTGCAATGGAAAGTACTGATACTCCATAGATTGACAATCCAATAATACCACTTGGTCTTTTTTGCCAAACAAACTTGCAAACTGATCCATGATACCACATTGCACCCCTGCAAATTCATGTTCGGCTTTTTGTGCCATTAATGCAAGATCTATTTTGTCAATACCCAATCCAAATAATTCATTTAAGCCATAAGCCACTGCACACTCAATGGCAGCTGAGCTTGAAAGTCCCGCTCCTATTGGTACATCACTTGTTATTGCTATATTAAAACCTGTTGAGAATTTTTGTTTTTTTACAAACTGCACTATTACGCCAATAATATAATTAGCCCATTGCTTATTGCTTTTTTGTAAACTGGCAAATGAATCTATTAGGAGTTCGTCATTTAAATCCAATGCTTTTAAGTGCATTTGGTCATCCCCTCGCTTCGTAATAGTTATAGTTGCAGCTTTCTGAATTGCTGCAGGTAATACAAATCCATTGTTATAGTCGGTATGTTCTCCTATTAAATTGATTCTTCCAGGAGCCTTTACGGTAATGGATTGCATGAAATGTAATTAGAATGCCAACTGATTTGCTAAACGCTTTAATTCAATCTCTGCAATTTTTGCAGTATATACCAAACTTACAAATCTAAATCCTGCGTTTTCAAAACTTTGCTGTGCTTGTTTAACATCTACAATAGTTGCTTGGCCTAACTGAAATTTTTGCATTACCAAGTTTAACAATGCTTGTGACATTTGATAGTTTTGCGTTTCAGTAGGTAATTGCTTTACACTAGTTTGATAGGACTGAAATGTTTTAGTAACATTGGTATTCATTCGAGCAAGTGCACTTTGATATTGCATTTCTGCTGTTAATGTATTTGTTATTGCATTCTTGTATCCTTTTTTAGAAGCACCCCCCATATACAATGGAACGGATAAGTTAACGCCTAAAAATGGTCCATAGGTTTCATTTAATAAACTAAAACCTGCTGCAGACTTACTACTATTATAATTATATCCGGTGTTTGCTCTTAATGTTGGATACATTAATGCACGCGTTTCTTTTTCAATTAATTGATTGATTTTTATCTGTTGCTCGGCACTTTGTAAACTTGGATTTTGAGCACTTTTTTCTAATACATCCTTTAATAAAATAGTGCCATCTACAAAAATGCTATCTGTAATTGTAATTTCTGCGTTTGCAGGCATTACCAAAGTGTTTAATAAATCGCCCTTTGCTTGATCAATTACCAAAACTTGATTTTGCTTTGCTTGCACCAATGCATTTAAGTCTAAGCTTGATTGTAAATAATCTGCCTCGTTAGCAACTCCAATTTTTTGCTTTGCTTTTATAATATCTAATCTTTCCTGACTTGCATCTATCGACTTTTGAATCGTTAATAAATATGCTTGTTGACGAACTATATTATAATACTGCTGCATTACTGTTGCAGTAGTGTTTTGCATTTGCGCTTTTAATAAAGAGTTGGATTGATTTTCTAAAGCGGCTAATCTTTCCTTTGTAGTTTGAATGCGGTAACCATTAAATAATACTACTGATGCTGTAACCCCTGCTGTAATTGAGGTTCCGTCTACTCCTGACTTTGTTGTGTTACGCGTTGGGTCGGTATATTGTTGTTGTAGTGTACTTGAGGTTTTATTTTCATTACCTGTTGCTGAAACTGTTGGCAATGCTCCTGCTACACCGTAATCATTATTATTTTTTGAAATAGTTACTGTGCTTTCAACCAACTTAATATCATAACTATTTTTTAATGCAATTTGAATAGCATCTTTTAATGTTACCTTTTGTTGCGCTTGTGCACTTAACCCTTGAGCTAAAATGATGACAACTAATAATGATGAGAATATTTTTTGCATACTATAAAATTAGTGCAGCTTGGCATTTGAATTTATTTTTTTACATCAGTGGTTATCTTAAGTTGTGCTTAAGCTTATCCAACCAATGTGCCTACTGCGTCTCCTTTAACCAACTTCATTAAATTGCCTGGTTGGTTCATATCAAATACAATAATCGGAAGCTTGTTTTCCATACACAATGTAAAGGCCGTCATATCCATTACTTTCAAATTCTTTGAAATACAATCTTGAAAACTTATGGTTTCAAACTTTTTAGCGTCTGGATTTTTTTCTGGATCAGCATCATATACGCCATCTACTCTTGTACCTTTTAAAATTACATCGGCTTTCATTTCAATAGCTCTTAATGATCCAGCCGTATCGGTTGTGAAATAAGGATTACCCGTTCCTGCACCAAATATCACTACTCTTCCTTTTTCTAAATGTCTTAATGCTTTACGACGGATATAAGGCTCTGCAACCTGCTCCATATTAATCGCAGATTGTAAACGTGTGTACACGCCTATTTTCTCTAACATAGCCTGAATGGCCATTGCGTTGATAACGGTTGCTAACATACCCATATAGTCACCATGCGCTCTTTCAATTCCACTATCCGCCTCGTTCATTCCTCGGTAAATATTTCCTCCGCCAATTACAATTGCTACTTGAACCCCCAGTGCTACTACTTCCTTAATTTCGTTAGCATATTGCTCAATAATTTTAGGGTTAAATGGATCACCGGTTCTTTCATTTCCTAGTAAGGCTTCACCTGAAAGTTTCAATAAAACGCGTTTGTATTTGGGCTGCATAATCGGTTAGATTTATACTTGCAAGATACAAATTTTGACCTACAAAAAAAGGGGGCCTTTTGGACCCCCTTGAAACACAAAACCCCCGTTTATGGGGGGCTTTGAAAAAATATTAGAGAAAAAGAATTAAAAAATTAAATTCTTTACATTTTTTAATTCTTATCCTAATGCTACACGCTTGAACTCAGTTACTTTAATGTCAGCACCAACGCTCTTAACGTGGTCTCCAACAGTTTTAGAACCGTCTTTAACAAAAGACTGTGCTAATAAAGTTTGTTCTTTGAAGAATGCTGCAATTTTACCTTCGGCAATTTTAGCAATCATTTCTTCTGGCTTACCTGCCATTTTAGGATCTTCTTTCATTGTATCAATAATGATAGCTCTTTCACGTGCAACTGTTTCAGCAGGAACTGAATCAGCGTCTACCGCTACTGGGTTCATTGCTGCAATTTGCATTGCAAGGTCTTTACCTAAATCAGCTGCTTCAGTAGATAATCCTACTAATACACCCATTCTGTAAGAACCGTGAATATATGAAGACACAAATGGTGCGTCAACTCTTTCTAATTTAACTGCAATTTTTTCACCGATAGATGCTAATTTATCATTGATCATATCAGCAACTGTAGTACCATTGATACTTACTGCATTTAATTCGTCAACTGTTTTTACATTGTTTGCAACCGCAGCGTCAGCAATGCTTTGCGCAAATGCTACGAACTCTGCATTCTTAGAAACGAAATCTGTTTCACAAGAAATACAAACAACAAAACCAGTTTTGTTATCAGCAGAAGTTTGTGCAATAATTACACCTTCTTTTGCTTCACGATCACTACGCTTAGCAGCAACTTTTTGTCCTTGCTTACGTAACCAATCGATAGCTGCTTCAAAATCACCATTTGTTTCTGTCAACGCTTTACGGCAATCCATCATACCGGCACCTGTAGCTTGACGTAACTTATTAATATCTTGGGCTGTTATAGCACTCATAAAAATATTTTTAAAATTGTCTAATTAATATTTAGTTAATACTGTCGTTGTAAAATAAATACAATTGGGTCATTGGTATCTAATTGAATAGAAACCAACAACCCAATTGGGATATAATATTATTTTCTTACTGGACCACGAGAGCCAGTAGTAGTACGACGCTTAGGAGCACCCGGAGCAGAAGGACCTGCACCAGCACCACGCTTAGCTCTTCCGCCTTCAGCATTTGCTTCAGCTTCCATACGCTTAGCTTTCGCCTCGTTTTCGTTATTACCTTCTTCTACTTCTGTATCATCATCTTTAGAAGCTTGACGCTCTGCTAAACCTTCAGCGATTGCTGCAGTGATATAGTTAGTGATGATTGCAATTGATTTTGTAGCATCGTCATTTGCAGGAATAGAGAAATCTACTTTATTAGGATCACAGTTAGTATCTACCATACCAAATGTTTGGATACCCAAACGCTTTGCTTCTGATAATGCAATGTGTTCGTGTCCGATATCAACTAAGAATAAAGCTGCTGGTAAACGACCCATTTGAGCGATACCACCTAATACTTTTTCCATTTTGTCTTTATCGCGACCTAAAGTCAAACGCTCTTTTTTAGTTAAGCTGTCTGCACTACCGTCGTTCAACATTTTTTCAATGCTTTGCATTTTCTTAACGCTCTTACGAACAGTATTAAAGTTAGTCAACATACCACCTAACCAACGCTCAGTT
>CANFLP010000043.1 GCA_947447835.1 Bacteroidota bacterium | reverse complement strand
TTGAAACACAATATCATTAAACTAAACAATGAAAAATGAAATTAAGATACCAAAACGTATACATTTTCAAATAACCTAAAAAAATAAAATATTAAATCATTGACAATATTTTACATATTAGATTATTATTTAATTTCTAGATTAGTTTACTATTATACATGTAGAATTTTGGCCAGGAATCTCATTATTGTATATTGAATCCCATGTACAGGTTTAAATATTTGATATTACTGTTTTTAATTTGTGGCTTTACGGCCGTTGCACAAACATATACCGTTAAAGCTACCCCTGAAATTAAGTTCTTATACCAATATGATAAGCCAGTTATTTCTATTACAAATACATCTAATATTAGATTATTTGATATTATAGTTGGAAATCATAAGTTTAGGTTTAAAAACATAATTAAGACCCACAATGGCCTATACGTGCTATTTAATGGTACCGGTCAAGTATTCAAGGCCACTAAATTACATGATGATTTAATTGATTTTACTCGCATTGATTCCACTTGGAATTTTGGTTATAATAACTTTTCCATCGATTTTGGGTATAATGACACCCTTTATTCATTTGGTGGTTATGGATATTGGCATTCTAACGGCCAACTAAGACATTTTGACCTAAATGGCCATGAATGGCATATTGAAAAAATCAATGCTACCTATCCAGCATTGCAACCATTATATCATTTAGATTTCGAAAAATCAACCTCAAACAAACAGCCATCTATCTATTATATAACTAGCCCCAACAACAATGAAGAAATTAATTTAATAGACAATAATTTTACTGTAATAAAATTTAATGTCGCCACTAAAGAAAATACAGTACTTGGGATATTCAATGATAAATTAAAACTTAGAGGTGCCCCTTCTATTGATCTTCCCTTTGTAGACGGTTTACTTATTAGTACATTGAGAGATTATTACTTGTTAAAATTTAACACAAACGAAGTATACAAATTGAGTAATAAAAGTATCATTGAGTTATTTAATACCAATGATTTACAAAATACATTTGTAATTAATCGAAAACTTTACTTTACAACAATCAAGGATAGCAATTTAAGCTCAATAAATATCTCGATCAAAGATTTTACCAAAGAACCCTATGAAATATATCATACTGAAAATATTGCAACAAAGTATTGGTATCTAATTATTGATGACTGGTATTTACTTGTAATCATAGGCATCCTAGCCTTTATCTTTATTGCATATTATAAAACTAATAGCGGTAATCAGCATAAGAAAGAAAGTCACACAACATCTTTGCCAGAAGAAGGCTCCAACAATGACTTTAATGAATTAGAGAAAATAATTATTGAAAAAATTATTGAAAGATCAAATAATAAGGGCGTATTTACTGTTGAAGAGATGAACCTACATTTAGGTATCAAACGAAAGACATTGGAAATTCAGAAAAAAGTACGTAACGAATCTATCAATAGAATCAATCATAAATTCAATGTGAATTTTGACTTGGATACTATATTTATTGAACGTACCAGATCGGTAGAAGATAGACGCTTCTTTAATTACATGATTAACCCTGACAACGCCAATATCTATCACAAAATAAAAAGTCCTACCGAAGGTTAGTTCAATAGGACTTTAGTTATAGAAACTTAAGCAGCTAATTACTTAGCCGCCAATTTAAATGTCACTGTTTTATTATTCGTTGAAGTTGATTTAGAAGTTACAACCACCGTAGCTGTACACAAAACGCCAGGTGTTAATCCTGTAATGTTTACTGTATTATCTGCGGCTACGCTAGAAGTAGATGTTGTGAACACTGAAGTATTATCTAAATCCTTTCTTACAGTTACATCTATATTCACACCTGCCGATGGTAATGTTGAACTTACTTTTACACTTATGGTTTGAGAAGTTCCAACCACTCCTAAAATCCCACTTGCACCCGGATCCTGAGCTATTGAAAAAGCAACTGCCGATTCAGTAGGCGTTGGTGGGGTTGGTGTTGGCGGAGTAGGCGTTGGTGTATCACCACCTTTGCTACAAGAAAACAGTACAAAAGGAAGTGCCACTAAAAGTAATTTGAACAATTTCATAAGTATAATGTTTTAAAAATCAAGCATTTAATAACTAACTGCCGATACATAACATATATTAAAGATATAAATATTGGATGATATTATCGAATCTCAATTAAATTTATTTAATCTAGCAGCCGTATTTTTCCTAAATAGTCAATCAAATCAGAAGCTACTAGGCTTGCTTTTGAAATATCTTTTATTGCTAAATCGCCCGCTAATCCATGTATATAAACACCTGTTGATGCTGCCATAAAGTTTTCATACCCTTGTGCACAAAGTGCCGCTATTATTCCAGTTAATACGTCTCCGCTGCCAGCAGTTGCCATTCCATCATTACCAGTGGTATTTTGCAACATTCCCTGACTTGCCGAAGCAACTAAAGTTTTTGCTCCCTTTAATACAAGTACCCCTGAATACTTATTTATAAAATCAATTGCCTGACCTTCTCTATTATGCTCATCATATTCAAATCCTTGCAAGCGCGCAAATTCTCCAGGATGTGGTGTAGCAATATGATTCAATTTAAATAGTTGCATTTCAGAAGCAAGCATTGTAAGGCCATCGGCATCTATAACCACTGGCCCCTTAAATTTATTTAGTACATTATTGAAAATTGCTTTTGCTTGATCTGAAAATCCCAGACCCGGACCAATTACAATGGCATCATACTTATTTAATTCAACCTCACTTAATTCAGCTAGTGACAGGTACATCAACTCAGGAGAAGATTCCAATAAAACTGCGACCGCCTCTTTTGGGATCATTGCAGTTACCATTCCGCAACCTGCATGTAAAGCAGCACGTGCACATAATATTGCAGCCCCTGCTTTTCCTTCACTTCCTGCAATGACTAATACATGACCAAAAGATTTTTTATGCCCATTAATTAAACGATGTTTTACATGTTGCTTAACCCATTGTTCATTAATTGGTATCATATTATTTGGTTCGTTATGCACTCCTAATTACCTACCTACTGCAGGAATTACTGGCAAACTTTCATTTCCAGCTTCGTTTACGCTTTGTACTGCAAAGAAATAATTATCCTTACTATATGGCAATCTAATATCTAATGACGCTGTATATATTTTCTTTTGCCAAAATGCACTTGTTGTTTCACGCATTAAAATATAATAACCTTTTACAACTCCCGTTTTAGGCGCTTTCCAGTATAAATAAGTGGAATTACTTAACTTTTTCACATCCACCTTAACTTCCTCTGGCACTGCTGGTGCTTTTGCAAGGTTGGCTAAATTGGACAAGTTCACTCCACTATTCTTTCTTAAATATTCAAAGTCGATATGCTCTGGCAAATCCCCATAGGCTATTCCGTTTTCATTGCGCACGTCCTGATGCTGACGAGTATAGTTTTCATTCATCTCTGTAAATCTAACTGCTGCATATCCATTTTCAACATAAGGTGTATGATCTCCTCCTCTTAAAAAGCGATCATTTCGGTAGACCATCACCACTTGCATATTATCTACATATCGTTCTGCAATTTCTTTAATATATCTTGCCAATTGTCTTGATCTTCCATCATTCTCCAAACCTAAGCTTCGAATTTGCAATGCAGCTTTACCAGTATCTGTTACTGAAAGGCCTTCACTAAACACACGCAACTTAGTATTCTCAATAATATTCGTTTCATTGCTATTATTGCTGCCCATAATATCATTATTCAATACTGCCTCAATAGCCCAGCCTTCTTTCTTAGCTTTTTTAGCCATATAATATGCGCCAATCAAACCCTGCTCCTCACCTGCTACTGTTACAAAAATAATAGTTGCAGGAAACGCATGCTTACTCATTACCCTAGCACATTCCATAACAGCTACTGTACCACTTCCATCATCATCAGCTCCTGGCGCATCACCCACACTATCCATTACACTTGTACGCATATTATCCAAATGACCACTCATGATAAATAAACGGTGATCATTAGGATCCGTTCCTTTTAAAGTAGCTACCACATTGCCTAAAATAATAGGCCTGTCTACTCTTTTGCCATCTGGTAAATAAGTTACCGTATCAATAAATGCAGATAACCTGCCATTGGAAGCCTTTGCATATTCATTGAACTTTCCTAATATCCAAGTTCTTGCCGCACCCACACCGCGCACTGAATTTCCTTGTGTACTTAATGTATTACGTGTTCCAAAAGAAACCAATTTGTACATATTCGCTTTTAACGAATCTGCACTCACCTCTTTTACCATCGCATCAATTTCTGGATCTCTTTTGACAATTGATTGAGCAAACGAAAACTGAACAAACAAAACACTCATAAATCCAATAATCCACTTTTTCATCTTATAATGATTTAACTATTATATTATTAATTACCCTTACTATCTAAAATGATGGGCGTTTTTCCTCCACCCATGATAATTACTTTAGCATTAGGAGAAGTCATTAATCCCTTCATAGCTTGTATTTGCTCATACTGCAATTGCTTGTCACCTAAGCCCATACTAATAATTTTTTGATAATCTGCAATACCCTGCGCTTCTACCCTTTTACGTTCTGCCTCTTGCTTTTCTTTTTGTAAAACGTACTGCATTTTTTGTGCATCTTGTTCGGCTTTAATTTTTTCTTCAATCGAACCTTTCACAGATGCGGGTAAAGAAATATTTCTTACCAACAATTGCTCCAATACCAAACCTCTTGCTTTTAAATTTTCTTCGATAGTCTTGAATATTCTAGTTTGAAACTCATCTCTTTTTACAGAATATAAATCAACAGCTGTATAATAAACTGCGTTGTCTCTTATTTTAGTTCTTGTGATAGGTCGGACTACTACATTCTTAAAATCATACCCAATTTCACGAACAATTTTTGGAGCTTGTGTTGCCTGCACTCTATACAACACCGTTAAATCAATTACTACTTCAAGTCCGTCCGCAGTTAATACTCTAATTGCATCGTCTCCAGCAACATCTCCCTCATTATGTACTCCACTCATTGTATAGTTTTGAGTTCGAACATCAATGGGCTTTATGTCCATTAATGGATTTACAAAGTTTAGTCCACTTGGTAAAATCTCGTCCTGAACTTTTCCAAATAATGACTGAACGCCTATTTGACCAGCGTCAATTTGTTTGATACTAGAAGTTAATAATCCTAATACTACTACCACAATCCCTACAACTCGGATAGTACCTGTATGTTGAGAAATGGGAAGATTTAAGTTTCCTACAGCTTTGGCTGCGAAAAATATAATGATACCTAAAATGATTGCAAACATGATGTTATTATTTATATTAAAATTACAACTAAATATTCCATAAATTAGCTATTAAAGCATCACACCTATGAAAAAGATATTAGCGTTGTCCGGAATTTTATCCCTTTTATTAGTGAACGAATTAAATGCACAAGTAAAGCCTGCATGGCCTTCCATTTTTGCGAAAATAAACAAAGAAGTCTTGGACAATTCCAACGCCTACACTTCCTTAAAAATAGCTTCTGAAACCATTGGTCATAGACTAACAGGATCGGAGAATGGTAAAAAAGCAGAACAATATGCATTTGATTTACTTAAGTCGTATGGTTTTACCAATGTAAAATTTCAGCCATTTGAAGTGGAGAGCTGGAGTCGTGGCACACTTGCAGTTAGCATTGGTTCTAATGTTAATAGCTTACAATCTATTAAATCAGTTTCACTAGCGCATTCTCCAGTGATTTCAGATATCACTTTGGAAGTGGTGGATATGGGTAATGGTGTTGAAGATGATTATGCAGCTAATCCTGATAAAGTAAAAGGCAAAATTGCTTTAGTATACTTAGGCATTTTACCTGGTTCAAAAGCAGGCACACCTGGTTTACACCGCTCCGAAAAAACAGCTATCGCAACAAAATATGGTGCTAAAGGAATTATCGTAATTAATACTGCCGACAAAGGCGTTTTACTTACAGGTACTGCATCAGTTACGGGGAAATTAATCCCTATTCCAGCAGTTTGTGTAGGTAAAGAAGATGGATTAGCACTTAAAGAACAATTAAAAGCTATTCAATTATATAGTCACATTAACATGACTAACCACTCAGGCATGATTAAAGCACGCAATGTGGTGGCTTCAATTAAAGGTGCTAGCATTCCTAATGAAAAAATTGTTGTTGGCGGTCATTTAGACAGCTGGGATTTAGCAACCGGCGCAATGGATAATGGCATTGGTTCATTTTCGGTATTAGATATGGCACGTACTTTTAAAGTATTAAAGTTACAACCTGCTCGTACCATTGACTTTGTAATGTTCATGGGCGAAGAAGAAGGTTTATTAGGATCAAGAGCATATGTTGATGCATCGATTAAAGATAAAAGTGTTGACAATATTAGATACATGTTAAACTACGACATGACTAATGACCCTAAAGGATATGCAACCAGCTCACAAGAAAGCAAAGAGCTATTTGAATCTATTGGCACTATCGCAAAACAATTAGACACTAATTTTAAAAATACTTTCTCAGTAGGCGCTGGCTTGCATAGTGATCATCAACCCTTTATGCTAAATGGCATTCCAACTGGCGGTGCAGCAGGTGGCTCTTTACCAAAAGGCGCTGGCCCTTGCTACCATGCAGACTGTGATGTATTTAGTTTAGTGGAAGACAAAGGCATGCGCAACACTGTAAGATTCAATACCATGTTATTATTTGGTATTGCAGATGCTAATAAGATAGAGGCAAAGCACTTTACCGACGAAGAAACAAGATTATTTTTAATTAAAAATAACTTAAAAGAGCCTTTAACCATTGCTGGCGAATGGCGCTGGAAAGATTAATAAAAAATTAGGGCCCCATAGAAATGGGGCCCGCTTATTGATTGCTTGCTTAATAAACCAATATACCAAAAAGAGTTAAATACTTTATTCTTGTGTGTGGTACGCAGACACACCGTGTTCGAAAATGTCTAGTCCACCTGGATTTGTTTCAGCTTCTGCTTCTACTCTTAATTTCCAAGGATGTGGCAACTTATTTACTACCCACATTAAAACTAAAGCAACTAAAAAAGTAGCTAATGTGATTACAACACTACCTGTAGCTTGTGCAGTTAATACATCCCATCCACCACCGTAAAACAATCCTTTTACTGGAGCACTGTTATCTGCACCTGTTGGACCTGTAACTCCAAATTGACCTGATGCAAATAATCCTAATGAAATCGTTCCCCAAATACCATTGATACCATGTACTGGAACTGCTCCAACTGGATCATCAACTCTAAAATGTTCTAATGCTAATGTTGCATAATACAATAACACTCCAGCAATTAATCCAATTAAAATAGCACCACCTGGAGACACCCAATAACAAGGACAAGTGATAGCAACTAAACCAGCTAATAAACCGTTAATCGTAAAGGCTAAGTCAAATTTTCCTTTATTAGGTCCAAACCATAATGGCAATACCATTGCTGATAATGATGCAGCACATGCAGCTAATGTTGTATTTGCTGCTACACGACCAATACCTTGCATATCCATTGCAGACAATGTACTTCCTGGATTAAAACCATACCAACCAAACCATAATATGAAGGCACCCACCGAAGCCATTGGCAAGTTGTTAGAAGGTTGTAAACCACCATTCTCTCTATCATCTCTTAAGAACACCCTACCAATACGAGGCCCTAAAACCAATGCACCAGCCAATGAAATAAATCCACCAATGGTATGCACCACCGTAGAACCCGCAAAGTCTCTGAAACCTTGACCTAAACCTGGTAAAAAATGTCCTGGAGTTCCCATTAATGCTAACCAACCGTCTGGACCCCAAGCCCAGTGACCGATAATTGGATAGATAAAACCTGTTACACCAATACTATATAAAATATCTCCTCTAAAACTTGTACGACCAATCATCGCACCAGAAGTAATTGTAGATGTTGTATCCGCAAAAGCAAATTGGAAAATCCAGTGTGCTAAAATTGGAATACCAGTAGCCTCATAGGTATCTGGTGCACCCATTAAGAAGAACCAATTTTGACCTATGAATCCGTTACCATGGCTAAACATAAATGCATAACCAATAGCCCAGAATAATATACCACAAAGTGCTGTATCAAAAATACATTCCATTAATACATTCACCGTTTCTTTTGAACGAGCAAAACCTGCTTCTAACATTACGAAACCAGCTTGCATAGCAAATACTAAAAACGCAGAAACCAATACCCATACTGTGTTTAAAGCATTAAATGAAAGTAATTCGTGTGCAGTATAAGTTTCTGCTGCGTGTGCAGGTGTAGCTAATAATGCGGGAATTAATTTCATCAAAGCAACTAATAAAGTAACAGCCATTACTTTACCAGACAACATAGTTAGTCCTAATTTTATTTTCTCTTTTTTAGAAAGATAATATACAATCTCGTTAGGCCTAGAACGTCTGTTTACCATGTTCTTAAAATGACCGAGTGTAGTTGAAAACATAAGCTTGGAATTATTGGTTAGAAAATTGATTTATATAAGATCCCGGATTATGAAAATTAAAATTTATAAACAGCAGCAATTAAGAAACTACCAGCAGAACCAGTTGCCGCCTGTGCATTTGTCAAGAATACTTTATCACTAGCATTGTCCAATCTTAATTCTGGAATGATTGTAAATTTGTTAAAGTGCAAATTCATTGATAATGTATTTTGAAAAATAGAAGCCCCTACACCAGCAGCACTTTTACTATCATCAAAATATTCAGATCTTAAAGTGAAACCCACTTTAGCCGATGGATCATAATTAAAGTACACTGCATTACTAGTCCAGCTTGTTCCAGATAAATTACAAACTGTACCATCGTAATTAATACCAAATTGACTACTTACTACCCCATTTAATACAAGGTCAAATTGTGTTTTACCCATTCCGCCTTGATAGTTTAAGAATGCTTTTAATTTATCATCTTTTGTAGCGGTACTAAATTGAGCAATAACCATCTTTGCTTCCGCCTTTGCATTAATAACATCTGTAGGCTCAGCCAATCCAATCATAAATGCAGATTTTCCACCTAATGAGATATCTGCTCTTAATCCAGTGTGAAAAAATGGACCATAAGAAAAACCATAACTCATGCTATAGTTTCTATTTGAATAGGCATCTAATAATTCATAACCAACATGAGTAGCCCATTTACCAACTGTAAACTTGATTGTTGAATTAGGTGCAAAACTTACATAAGCTTGTTTAACAGCAGTTGCTAAACCTTTATCATTGTATGAAAACTCATCCGCTCTTTTCCCGACACCTAAGTCAACCGTTCCAGCAAACTTGCCTAAAGTTTGGTCAACCTTAAAAGAAGCCATTCCAAGTTGAAGGGCATTGCTAGAATTTGTAAAGCTGGTTTTATTATTTTCTTTTAATCCAGCAAAATCTGCTTTATAATACCCATCTATATATGTTGTAAACGTAGTAGTATTAGAAGAAGTTGCAGGTTTAGTAGTATCTGATTGAGCATTCGCACTCAATATTGTCAAAAGAATTAAGCTAAGAGATAAAATTGATTTTTTCATATGTTGACTTTGTTTTTTATATTATAAATAATTACATATTTGATAATGTTCCTACTTTTTATACATTTTGCTAAATAAAGTAACCCAGTAAATTAAATAAAATTATTGCATATACGATAACAGTATTGATAATCAATAGTTTAGTGACTTTTTTTCTTGATTCTTTCATATTATATATTTCCATATGTTTCATTTATATTGCTAAAGTAATAATTTATTGACATAAATCATCTATTTAAATTATATATATTTAATTTAAATGTGAATTTAATGAGTTCTTTAATAGAACCCACTGTCATTATTAGGTCAAATAGGATTACAAAAATATTAAATAAACCATCCACAGAATTATTCAGATACTTAAACCATTCAATATCAGGACCTATATGATATTTTTGTAACTTTAAGCGAACCCCTACCAAGGGTAATTAAAAAAATTGCTAATGCAAGGAGTAGAAAGTTCATTTAACAAGGATATTAGATTTGAGGCATTATTTAACTCTGCCTCCCTTGGTATTATTGTAGTAAATAAAGAAGGCATTATTGTATTAGCTAATACTTTCGCGAACAAACTCTTTTCTTTTGATCCCGAATCTATGGTCGGAGAGGTGTTAGAAAAACTAATTCCACAAAGATATCATCACAAACATGTGGGCTATAGAGACGGTTATGCCCATAATCCACAAGCTAGAGGAATGGGCATTGGAATGACATTGTCTGCAATAAAAAAAACTGGAGAAGAATTTCCTGTAGAAGTAAGTCTTGGTCATTTTAAAACAGACGATAAAAGTTTCGCGATTGCCTATATTGCCGACATTACAAAGCGTAAACAAAATGAAGAAAAAATAATTCTTCAACAAGATGATTTAGAGCGCATTAATGAGGAAATGAGAAAACTGAATGCTAATTTGGAAGCAACGGTAAACACTAGAACAATTGAGCTTCAAAGTACTTTGAACGAACTTGAAGCTTCAAAGGAAGAACTTACCATATCATTAGAGAAAGAAAAAGAAGTCAATGATCTTAAGTCTCGCTTTGTATCCATGGCTTCTCATGAGTTTAGAACACCTCTTAGTACTATATTGTCTTCCATCTCCTTATTAGCTAAATATAGCACTACCGAAGATCAACCTAAACGTGATAAACATATTGACCGCATTAAATCTTCTGTAAAATCGCTTACTGATATATTAAATGAATTCTTGTCATTGGGTAGAATTGAGGAAGGAAAGGTAGATGTAAAGCCTGACAGTTTCGACCTGACTGAATTTATGAGTGGCATTATTAATGAAATGAATGTATTACTAAAGCCTAATCAAAATATTCAATACACGCATATAGGGTCACCAATTACGTATTCAGATAGTAATCTATTAAAACATGTTGTAGTAAACCTGCTTTCGAATGCTATTAAATTCTCGCCCGAAAACTCGGTTATTAATATTGATAGTAAAATTGAAGATGATATTACCTTAGTCCAAATTAGTGATCAAGGTATTGGTATTCCTAATAGCGATCAGGTGCATCTATTTGAACGTTTTTTCAGGGCTACCAATGTTACCAATATACAAGGAACCGGCCTAGGATTACATATTGTGGGCAGGTATGTGGATTTATTAAAAGGTACCATAAAGTATAGCAGTGAATTGGAAAAAGGAAGTACTTTTACAATACAATACCCAAGTAAAATCATAAACGACTTCGAATAAAAATAAAGCACACATGGAAAAAATCTTACTAATTGAAGATAACGAAGCTCTTAGAGAAAATACAGCTGAAATCCTTTCATTAGCAAACTATGATATTATCACTGCTGAAAACGGAAAAATTGGTGTAGAAAAAGCAATTGCTAACCCTCCTGATTTAATTGTTTGTGATATTATGATGCCTGTATTAGATGGTTATGGCGTATTTCAAATAATTAGCAAAAACCCCGACTTACAACATATTCCATTTATTTTCTTAAGCGCTAAAAGTGAGCGTACCGACCTAAGAAAAGGCATGGAAATGGGTGCAGACGATTATATTACTAAACCATTTTCAGACTCTGAACTTATCAACGCAATTCGCGCAAGATTAGAAAAAGTAAGAATACATCAAAGTCAGGGAGGCAAAGCGATTGAAACATGGTATCAAATTATATCCGACTTAGGCAATAAGGACGAGATGCATAAGGCTTTGGAAAACCACGATGTAATTGATTATAAGAAAAAACAAACCATTTATTCAGAGGGCCAACATCCTAACAAATTATATTATATCCAATCGGGTAAAGTTAAAATATTTAAGACCAGTGATGGTGGTAAAGAATTAATTATTGGCTTATTATCGGCAGGTGATTTTTTTGGACATATCCCACTTATCGAGAACGCTGTATATGAAGAGTTTGCTGAGACATTAGAAGAGTCTTGTATCAGAGTGATCCCAAGAAAAGAATTTGAGCAGTTGATCACTACTAACCAAGAGATAGCGCTAAAAGTAATTAAGTTATTAGCTAATAATATCGCAGAGAAAGAACAACAATTAGTAGCGCTTGCCTACCACAGTTTAAGAAAGAGAGTAGCAGACGCATTATTAACGTTGAAAAAGAAATATTCAAAAGAGGAAGAAGGAAATTTCTCCATGTCTATTTCTAGAGAAGACTTGGCAAATATTGCTGGCACAGCAACGGAAAGCTTAATTAGAACTTTAAGCGACTTTAAGAACGAGAAATTGATTGAGATAAAAGACGGAAAAATTACTCTACTCGAGGAAAAGAAGCTATTGAATTTATTTAATTAATAAATTCAAAGCTTCGATGTGTAGACAAACTACAAGTATTTAATTAATAAGTTTAATACAACGCACTCTCGAACTTTTCGTTGGCAATATTTTTCCAGGTAAAGAATTCTGTTTCAATATACCCTACTTGTTGTTTGTATTTTTTGTAATCAGCAACTGTATTAGGGTCTACAATATTATTGACTGAACGTTTTACCTTTACTTGATTTCTTAACGTAACAACATCCCCTTTTAATAATTGAATGGCTGTTTCTCTATTCAGTATTTCTTGATGCAGCTCTTCCGCCCAAGCAAGTATATCACTCATTACCATATTCTCTAACAGGCTACTTAGCTTTCTCTTAATAAAAGATTGCTCTTCTTGAATAAAATCCATTGTACGAATTAATGATTCTATTTCTTGCAACATGATTTCTTTGTTCATACAATATTAGTTATGACATGAAATCACCTCAGATCCAATTCCAGCAACAGGACTAATATAAGGGATGCCTAAATTAAGGCCTCTCAATATTAATAGTACCCCCATACCGAAAATGAAAACAGGTAATAATTTTTGTAATTTATTCCTAAAAGCAAACCCCATATACTGTCCTCCTAACGCCACCATTATTAATGCTGGCACAGTACCCAATCCAAAGAAAGCCATCAACAACCCGCCCTGTAAAATATTTTGTGTGGCCATAGCCGAGCTCAATGCTAAATAGATCATGCCACAAGGCAACAACCCATTCAACATGCCTATAAACAAAAATGATATCAAATACTTACTCTTAAATAATTTGCCAAGTGATTTTACTATTACATTATAAAGTGAACTTAATACTCCCAATTGAATGTGTTTCGGCTTTAATATAAATACATATACCACATACAATAACATGGTAATGCCTATCACAATTGATATGTTTTTCTGTAATCCAAAAATGGGAAATTGACTTCCAAACAAACCAAATAAAATTCCCAAAATAGCATAGCTACTTATTTTACCGGCATGATATAAAAACAAAGCAGTCATTTTTTGGAAATTTGTTTTGTGGGAAATAGGGAGTGCCATCACCAAAGGTCCACACATACCTATGCAATGGACGCTCCCTAGTAGACCCATCAAAAACCCAATCTCAAAAACACTACTCAAACTCATTGTTAAAAAAATAATTTCTGTTCATAATAATATTGCTCCCCGTTCATTTCCACATTTAGCTTTAAAGTATAAGACCCACTCATCATTGTTAATAGTTCCATATCAAATTCCCCATTACTACTAGCAAACTCCTTTGATATATCACGTTTCTCGTCTGCTGCATAATATAAATGCGCTGTCCCTTTTACAGCAGATTGATGAAAGCCTGCTGGCAATTCAACCACCAAGTGACCACCCTTTCTTACTGTTTTTAATTCGCCGCCTAAATCTTTTGCTTTCTGAGACGCATCAATTACATTTTGATACTTTAACTCATCGGCGTAATAATCCTTTTGCACCAAATCAAATTTTTGTTGCGTAGACTTATATACAAGGAACATAATTCCTACAACAAACAAGCCATACACTAATAAGATTTTATATCCCCAATTAAATTTCATATTTATTTTTTAAATTGCTGGTCCTAGAAAAGTGGCAGTCGCAGTTTGTATCTGCTTACCATCTTCATAAATACCCACTTTAATTTTTGTTTTCCTACTTCGAATCTGTTCTTTTTTAAGTACAATAAAGAAACTTGTTTGGAAGTAAGACTCTTTAGGCACATCAATGACATTAATCATTTTAATTTCACCCTGAACATTCTCGAGTTTTAATTCTAAATGAATAACCTTTCTTGTTTTGTTTGCTAGTTTAATATTATAAAGATTACTTATTTTATTACTATCTAATTTTTGATAGGTTTGACCTGGTGTTTTAATAATTCTAGCCGAAACATCTGCTCTTGTAATTAATAATATTGCCAAGAAAGAAAGTAAAGCTGTCAAAACAATCGTATACAACTTTAAACGCCATGTATATGTTGTCTTTTCCTTTTTAGCCAAGTTGTTCTCAGATGCATACCTAATTAACCCCTGTGGCTTGCCAACATGATCCATAATTTCATTACAAGCATCAATACAAGCAGTACAGTTTACGCATTCTAGTTGCGTGCCATTACGTATGTCAATACCCGTTGGACAAACTCTAACACAGGCATGACAGTTTACGCAATCCCCATTACCTTGTTCTGTAGCTTTTCCTCTTGGTTCTCCACGAACGTAATCATATGCCACTAATATCGAGTTCTTATCT
>CANFLP010000042.1 GCA_947447835.1 Bacteroidota bacterium | reverse complement strand
TGGTTACAGTTCTACAACCGTTTAGGTATTATGAATAACTCTCGTACTGGTAAAAACACTACAGAGAAATTCCAATATTCTGACTGGGCTAAGAACAGTGCATATATTCCTGATCCATGGACTCATGATGATGACTATCCTGGTATCTACCGTGCTATTTCTGATGTATTAGGTGCTGTGAACGATTATTCTTCTACTGAGAATGTAGTGAATAACGAATTTCAAGCGCGTATTCAAAAAGATTTAGGTAAGGTTCAAAACAAATTAACTTTAGGTTATAGCTTATACCAACGTTATACAAAAGCAATTTCTGTTGCTTCTGGTTCTATCGTTGTTCCTGATGTGTACAATATTTCTAACAGACAAGGTAACTTGGCTGGTTCAGAATCAAACACTACTGAGCGTAAATTCGGTTACTATGGTGACTTGAATACAAACTTAAAAGGATATGAGTGGATTAACTTAAACGTTACTGGTCGTTTTGATGCAACTTCTCGTTTCTTCAAAACAACAAGAGCTGCTAACCAATATTCTTACTTGTATTATGGAGCAGCATTGTCATTAGTATTAACAGATGCGATTCCTTCAATTAAGTCTGATGTATTAAACTATGCTAAATTGCGTACTTCTTATAACAAGAATGGTAATGACAACATTCCATTGTACGGTTTAGATTTAGCTTATGCAAACGGCGCTAACTTTCCTTATGGTAACAACGTAGGTTTAACAGTAGGTAATACTTTACCTGATGCTAATTTAAAGCCTGAGTTTGTAACTGCTATGGAAGTTGGTGGTGAGTTCAGCATGTTTAAAAACAGAGTGAACTTAGACGTTTCTTGGTATACTCAAAAATCAGAAGGTCAAGTATTAACTGTTAAAGTACCAAACTCAACTGGTTTCTCTAACTTGTTAATTAACGTAGGTGAAGTGAATAACTTTGGTTACGAGGCTGACTTAAAAGTTCAAGTATTACGTGATACTAAAGTGAAATGGGATGTGAACATCAAGTACTCTAACAACGACAACAAAGTAGTTAGCTTGTATCCTGGTATCACTCAATTCGCTTACGGTGGATATGCTTATGCAACATCTAACGTAATTGTAGGACAACGTTTCCCTATCTTACAAACCAACGGTTATTTTTATGATGCTGCTGGTAGAAGACAAGTTAACGCAACAACTGGTTATCCAATGTTAAACTCAGCTTTACAATCTCGTGGCGGTACATTACCTCGTGATATGGTTGGTTTAGGATCTTCAGTATCTTACAAAGATTTCCGTTTTACATTTAACTTTGAATACCGTGGTGGTAACGTTATGTACTCTGACTTAGGTCGTCAAATGACGTTTACTGGTGCTGGTGGATGGACTGCAAACAGAACAGATCAAATTTTCCCTAATTCATTCTACAAGGATGCGGCAGGAACAAGTGTACCAAATACAACAGTTCACGTTCGTGAACCAGAGTATGCACTTTGGGTTAACAACTACCGTTTGATTTCTGAGAACTTCGTTACACCAGGTTGGTTCATCAAATTGAGAGACGTTAACTTGTCTTACAATGTGCCAGCTTCTTTGGTTAAAAAATCAAAAATATTCACTGCTGCTAACGTAGCGGTTTATGGAAGAAACTTATTTACAATTGTTGATGCTAAGAATCAGTTTACTGATCCTGAGTTCAGCTATACAGCAGGTAACGGTTTAGGTATTAGTAATACTGCCCAAACTCCTCCTGTACGTCAAATTGGTTTCAACGTAAACTTTGTTTTTTAATCACCACTAACTAAAACAATAGATATGAAACTAAATACATTATATATCGCCGCGTTTTTGGTTCTTGTGGGAACAGGTTGTAAAAAAGACTATCTTAATGTCAATACCAACCCGAATTCACTTCCAACCGCTACGCCAGCGTACGTTCTAGCGAACGCATTGAACACTTCTGCTACCAACATGGTTACTCCTAATGAGACCGGTATGGTATGGGGTGGTCAATGGACACAGTCTAATGGTTATATCATTAGTACTACATTATTCTCTTACAGCTTTACCAATGGTGATTTTAACTATTGGGATAATACATTTGATAACCTTTACGATTATCAATATGTTATCAATAACGCTGATGCAGCTAATCAAGCTTACTTGAAAGGACCTGCTAAAGTAATGCAAGCTTTGGCTTTTCAAAAGTTAGTTGACCTTTATGGCAACGTACCTTTTTCTGAAGCATTACAAGGTGTTAAAAAATTAGCTCCTAAATTTGACGATCAAAAAACTGTTTATGAAGGTTTAATTACTTTATTAGACGGTGCGATTGTTGATTTAAAAGCAAATGCTTTTGCAAGTGCTTACACAGGATCTGATATCATCTTTAAAGGAAACACTGCTAACTGGGTTAAATTCGCAAACTCTATTAAGTTGCGTATTTTAATGCGTCAAGCACGTGTATCTGGAAGAGATAGTTATATCACTTCTGAAGTAAATAAAATTGCTGCTGAAGGTTCTGGTGTTTTGACTGGAATTGATGCAGGCGTTAACCCTGGTTACGTTGCTTCTGCTGGTCAAATCAATCCTTTCTATGACTTATATGGTTATAGCGAAACAGCTGCAAGAAGAGCTTATAACAACTGGCCAAGAGGTACTGAATTCTTTATCAATAACTTAAAAGCTACTGGTGATACTGCTCGTTTAAAGCGTATCTTCTATGCAATTGGTAATGAAAATAGTGCTAACCCTGGTGTAAGTACTAAAGCTGAAATTGCTGACAACTATGTAGGTGTGCCTTTCGGATCTAGCGCTGGTTTCTTACCTGCTGTTACTTCTGCTCCTGGCCCAGCTGTATTAGTAAAAGGTACATACAACAAATCATACTTGTTAATGACAGCTGCTGAAGCTCAATTAAACTTAGCGGAAGCTAAACAACGTTATGGTGCGTCAATCAATTTTTCTGGAACTGCTCAGTCTTATTATGAGGCTGGTGTTAAAGAATCTTACAGATTATTAGGTGCTTCTGCAGCTGATGCTACAAGATTATTAGCAAGTGGTGTTCAAGATGTTGATTTTGCTGCTTCTACTAATAAGTTACAAGCTATTGGCTACCAAAAATGGTTGTCTTTTGCTAACTATAATGGTTTAGAAGCTTGGTCTGAGTACCGTAAAAACAACTACCCTGTAACTCCACAGTCTAAAAACTATGTAGGTGCATCTCGTCCATTACGTTTATACTACCCTGGAACTGAATTTGGTTCTAACGGTGCTAACGTAACTGCTCAAGGAACAATTGATCCTTTAGCAACGAAGATTTTCTGGGATGTTGACTAATATTCTAATAAATAATTAGTTTAACTATTTATACAGGCCCTCCGAGCAATCGGGGGGCTTTTTTTATGGGCAAAAAAATAGCCCATTGTAGAAACAACGGGCTATTTACGATTGCTTGCTATAGGTTAAAATCAAACCCACACTATAACAACACGAAATTAGTTCAGAAGTACGAGTTCTATAATAACTTATTGTTAAAAAAGTATGAATGGAGGTGAAAAAAGGATGTGTGGGTAAACGAATTATTTACGCAAATGTTGGGGGTATGCCTTTAATGCAGCTTCAAGGCAATCCATGGCTGCATTTATGTCTGTTTGGTTTAAAACATAGGCTAGTCTAACCTCATCTTTTCCCAAACCAGGTGTGGTATAAAATCCACTTGCAGGTGCTAGCATAATAGTTGTATTGCTTAATCTAAAGTCCGTTAATAGCCACTGACAAAATGCATCTGTATCTATTACAGGTAGTTTAGCCATTGCGTAAAAGGCGCCTTGTGGACTTTGACAATAAACGCCTTCCATTTTGGATAGCCTACCAATTAAGGTATCGCGTCGGTTCTTATATTCGGCCCTTGTAGCTTCAAAATAATCTGCAGGTAATCCCAATGCAGCTTCTGCCGCAATTTGCTCCAATGTAGGAGGACTTAATCTTGCTTGTGAGAATTTCATCACGGCTTCAATCACCTCTTTATTTTTGGTCACTAAAGCACCAATACGAGCCCCGCAGGCCGAGTACTTCTTTGAAAAAGTATCAATCATAATAACGCGGTCCTCAACACCTTCTAAAGTAAGGGTGCTTTTTACCTTCCCTTCATAACTAAATTCAGTATACGCTTCATCCGAAAATAAATACAAGTCTTTTTCTTTTATTAAATCTCTTATTTGCAATAATTCATCTTCGCTATAAACATAGCCTGTTGGATTATTGGGATTGCAAATAAATATCCCTTTTGTTTTATCTCTGATTTTCTCTTTAAAGGATTCAATTGGAGGCAATGCAAAACCAGATTCAATGGAAGAAGTGATTGGAATAATTTTAATGCCAGCTGCCATCGCAAATCCAATGTAGTTTGCATAGAATGGTTCTGGTACAATAATTTCATCTCCTGCATCTAAGCAAGCCATGAATGCAAAAAGAATTCCTTCACTACCACCAATGGTAATAAGGATATCATTATAGTCTACATCAATATTTTTTGAATTATAATACTCCGCTAATTTTTTTCTAAAACTTAAAATGCCTGCACTGTCCGTGTATTCTAATACTTTTAAATGTGCATTGCTAACTGCTTCCATCATAATAGCAGGCGTTTCAATATCGGGTTGTCCAATATTTAAATGATATACTTTTACGCCTTCTTTTTTTGCTGCATCTGCAAAGGAAGCCAACTTCCTAATTGGGGAAGATGGCATGTTTTTTCCGCGTTCACTAATAGTTATCATTCGAGCAAAGATAAGTGCCATGTGTATAATAAAAAAGCGCCATGCAATGATGACGCCAATTTATTTTTAAATAATAACTGTTGTAAGTTAATATAGTAAAGCTTTTATTTTATTACCTCACCTTCGATCACTAATTCAGTAACATCTTTCTCTCCTGCATATTTTACAGTCACACGTTTTTTAAACGCACCTTCATTTGGAGCAGTATAGGTTACTTTAATAGATCCCTTTTGTCCTTTTAGTACCGGGTTTTGATTGTAGTCCGGTTGAGTACATCCACACTCTGCATTTGCAAATTCTATAACAGCAGGCTTGTTACCTAGGTTGGTATAATTAAATACTACCGACTTGTGAACGCCCTGCTTTATTTTTCCAAAGTTGTGGCTTGTTTGATCAAACTTAATGCTGCTTTGAGCAAAGCTACCAATCGCAATAATTAATCCTAAGATTAGCAATTTTATTTTCATATTTTGAGTTTATACGGTGTTTAGACTTTGGAATTATTTTGCCATTTTGAGGCCTAAAAACGCCAAATTTTATAGGCTAAATTATTGAAAAAATGGTAATTAGGGGTTTTTATCTATTTATTGATTTTTATTGCATTTTGACCATTACTTTTGTAAAATGGAATCCACAGCCGAAGCAGTATCTACCCAAGACATGCTCTCCTTTGAGGCGTTTCGTACCTCTGTATTAGCCGACTATCGTGTGGCTTTAACAAGTAGGGAAGTGAGTTTATTGGGTAGGAGAGAAGTGTTAACCGGAAAGGCTAAGTTTGGCATCTTTGGAGATGGCAAGGAAATTGCACAAGTTGCCCTTGCAAAATTTTTTGAAAAAGGCGATTTTAGAAGCGGATACTATCGTGATCAAACTTTTATGTTTGCATTAGGGGTTGCGAATACCGAACACTATTTTTCTCAATTATATGCCGATGTTCATAACGACCCTTATAGCGGTGGTAAAAATATGAACGCGCATTTTGCGACTCCATTTGTAAACGAAAAGGGGGAGTGGAATGATTTAGTGAATCGATATAATATTTCCGCGGACATTGCTCCTACCGCTGGTCAAATGATGCGCGGTTTAGGTATGGCATTTGCTTCTAATTGTTTTAGAAGTTCAAAACATAAAGAAATACTAAAGCACTTAAGCAATGATGGCAACGAGGTTTGTTTTTGTACCATTGGTGATGCAAGTACTTCTGAAGGCCATTTTTGGGAAACAATAAACGCAGTTGGTGTGATTCAGGCACCATTAGCTATTTTTGTTTTTGATGATGGGTATGGTATTTCGGTCCCAACTAAATTACAAACTACTAAAGGTTCTATTTCAGAAGCATTAAAAGGATTTGAGAAAAAAGAAGGCACAAACGGAATTAAAATTTATACTGTTAAAGGATGGGACTATGCCGCATTGTGTGAAACCTTTGAACAAGGTATTGCATTTACACGCGCTACGCATATACCAGTATTATTTCACGTACAAGAATTAACGCAACCACAAGGACACTCTACAAGTGGAAGTCACGAGCGATACAAAAGTGCTGAACGATTAGAATGGGAGAGAGAATGGGATTGTAATAAAAAAATGCGCGAGTGGCTAATCCTAAACGAATTAACTACAGACGAGGCTTTGCAAGAATTGGAATCAGAAGTAAAAAAAGAAGTGAGAGCTGGCAAGGAATTAGCATGGTCAAAATATATCACGCCAATTAAAGATAAATTAAATGCAGGCGTAGCCATAGCAATGGAAGGATTGGAAGGAGATGTTTTGAATGAAACGAATCTTATCTTACAAGAATTAGTAAATAACAAGGAGCCTTTAAAAAGAAATATATTTAGAACACTACACAGTTTGGTTGAACAAATACCAACGCATCCAAATGCTAATGCTGTCAAAAATTTCTTGGCTGATTATTTACAACAAGAAGCACCGTATTACAGCAAACATTTATACAATCAAACGCAAAAGAGTGCATTAAATGTTTCTATTGTTGATCCCGTTTTTGATGACAATTCTAAAATTGTAAATGGATACGAGGTATTGAATTATTATTTTGATAATTTATTTACTACGAATCCACTAGTGTATGCTTTTGGCGAGGACTTAGGAAATATAGGAGATGTGAATCAAGGCTTTGCTGGGTTGCAAGCCAAGCATGGCATTGATCGGATTTTTGATACGGGTATTCGCGAGCAATCTATAATGGGGCAAGCGCATGGAATGGCTATGCGTGGGTTGAGACCCATTGCAGAAATACAATATCTAGATTACTTATTGTATGGGTTACAAACCCTAAGTGATGACGTTGCTACCTTGCATTATCGTAGCAATGGTATACAAAGTAGTCCAGTGATTATCAGAACCAGAGGACATCGCCTAGAAGGTATTTTTCACAGTGGTTCTCCTATGGGCATGATACTTAATTCCTTAAGAGGTATGTTTGTTTGTGTGCCAAGAAATATGGTGCAAGCTGTAGGGATGTATAATACCTTGCTTAAAGGGAATGATCCTGCATTATTAATAGAATGCTTAAATGGCTATCGTTTAAAAGAAACGATGCCTAATAATATAAGTGAATTCACAGTGGCATTAGGTAAGCCAGAAGTAATTAGAGAAGGTTCAGATATAACGATAGTATCTTATGGTTCTACTTTAAGAATTATTGAGGACGCTGCTATTAGATTAAGTGCATTAGGAATTGACTGTGAAATTATTGATGTACAAACCTTATTGCCATTTGATATTAACCATCAAATTGTTGCATCACTTAAAAAGACAAATAGAATTGTATTTGTTGACGAAGATGTGCCAGGTGGCGCAAGCGCTTATATGTATCAGCAAGTAATTGAAAAGCAAGATGGTTATAGATGGTTAGATGTTGCTGCTAGAACAATCAGCTCAAAAGACCATCGCCCTGCCTATGCTAGCGACGGAGATTATTTCTCTAAGCCAAACACTGAAGAAATTATTAAAGTTGTTAGTGAGATGATGGCCGAATAGGCCACCTATCCCATGTTGTGGAACACTTTGTTTACGTCTTCGTCTTCTTCTAATCTTTCAATTAGTTTACTTACATCTTCGGCTTGCTCATCAGTAACAGGAACAGTAGTGGAAGGTATCCACTCGAACTCGGCGCTGATTACATTTAATTTTTTTGTCTCTAATTCTTTTTGCAAATTACCGAAATCGGTGAAAGCACATCTTAAAACTAAAATAGGATTACCATTATCGTCATTACTTTCTCCTAATTCGTCTAAGCCATGATCGATTAATTCTAATTCCAAATCGTCCATTACCAATCCTTCTGGGTTTAATTTAAATACCCCCATTTTCTTAAACTGAAAACTTACGCTACCACTATTTCCCATGGCACCATGTCCTTTGTTAAAATGACTCTTTACATTGGCTACAGTTCTTACGTGATTATCAGTAGCAGTTTCCACTAATAATGCAACACCATGTGGTGCATATCCTTCGTATAAAATTTCTTCGTAGTTACTAGTGTCCTTTCCCATCGCACGCTTAATAGCAGCTTCCACTCTATCCTTAGGCATACCTGCACTTCGTGCATTCTGATAACATCTTCTTAATGCAGGGTTGTCGTCCGGATTTGGACCACCTGCTTTTACTGCAATTACAATCTCTTTACCTATGCGGGTAAATTGTTTTGCCATACGATCAAATCGCTTGAACATAGTGGCCTTTCTTACTTCAAAAATCCTTCCCATAGTATTTGTTTAAGGTCTGCAAAAATAAGGCAAAAAAAATAGCCAGACAATTCAGTCTGGCTATTCCTATCATAAAACTAAGAATTAAGGTACTTAGTTCAATTTACTATGTTTACGACCATAAGCAAAGTATACCACTAAGCCTAAAGCCATCCATGCGAATGCTACTTTAAGGGTTTGGTTGTCCAATGCATAGATCATGGCAAGACATATTATAGCTCCTAAAATTGGCACTAATGGAACCAATGGAGTTTTAAATGGTCTTTCCATTTCTGGTGATTTTCTACGTAAAATCCATACACCTAAGCTTACCAATACGAATGCGAATAAGGTACCAAATGAGGTTAAGTCACCGGCAACGCTACCTGGAACGAATGCTGCGAAAGCACCTACAAACACAAACAAGATCCAGTTTGATTTGTATGGAGTTCTGAACTTAGGGTGTAAGTCAGAAAATGCTTTAGGTAATAATCCGTCGTTTGCCATCGAATAGAATACACGAGACTGACCCATTAACATTACTAATATTACAGAACTAAATCCAGCTAAGATTGCAACAGTTACTGCTGTAGCTAACCAACCGTATCCAGTCATATATGTAGAAATAGCATAAGCAACAGAAGCTTCACGACCTTTTAAAGGATCTACAAAGTCAGTCCATGGTGCTACACCAGTTAATACATGTCCAAATAAAATGTATAAAATAGTACACACCACTAATGATCCAAGAATACCAATTGGCATATCTCTTTTTGGATTCTTAGCTTCCTGTGCTGCAGTTGAAACCGCGTCAAAACCAATAAAGGCAAAGAATACGATTGCTGCTCCACCTAATACACCACCCCATCCGTGCTTGAATACACCTGAGTAGTCGGCAATAACCTTACCAGCCCCGTCTAATACAGGCGGTTGGTTTGCAGGGATTAAATAAGGAGTATGGTTCTCTGGACGAATAAACTGCCATCCAAGAACAATAAATATAATTACAATAGCCACTTTAATAAATACGATTATCGCATTTACTATAGCAGACTCTTGTGTTCCTTTAATTAACAATAAAGTCAATAACAATAAAATGATTAAGGCAGGTGCATTCATAATTCCATGATGCAATACGCCAAGGGTATCTGTAAAGCTTTCAAAAGGGGAGTGACTCCATTCATATGGTATTCGCCCACCCAGTAACTTATTCAAATATTCACTCCAAGCAATTGATACAGTAGCTGCACCTAAGGCATATTCCATAATTAAAGCCCATCCAATAATCCATGCAACAGTTTCGCCCATAGTCACATAAGAGTAGGCATAAGCACTACCTGAAATTGGAATCATTGCAGCAAACTCTGCATAACACAAACCAGCAAAAGCACAACCTACGGCAGCTACAATAAATGATAAAGTAACAGCAGGGCCAGCAGCTTGTCCGGCAGCAGCAGCAGTTCTTACAAATAAGCCAGCACCAATAATGGCGCCTACACCTAATGCAATTAAATTACCCGCACCTAAAGTACGTTTCAAACCTTTTCCACCATCCTCGGCTTGAGCTAACATGGCAGCAAGGTCCTTTTTTCTAAATAAACTCATAGTTGTTTTTTTCAGTTAACAATTGGCACATTACATATGGCCTGATTGGGGTTAATGAACAATTTCTATACAAGTTGAAAAATAGCACTTTTTTCTCAAAAAAACACGCATTTTTTATGAATACTAAGGCATTTTAGGGGGTCGATTTTTGTCACTTATGTCTTATATTGCATATCTAACAGCTTATGAAAAAATCTAATAAACTCACTCTGTATATTATCATCGCAATGATTGGCGGTGCCGCTTTAGGATATTATATACATGAAAGCTACGAACAGTCTACAATCGAAGTTTTCTCTAAGAACATTAAATTACTTACGACCATATTTTTGCGCTTAATTCAAATGATCATTGCGCCATTGGTATTTACAACATTAGTAGTTGGTATTGCTAAATTGGGAGATATTAAAACCGTGGGTAGAGTAGGCGGCAAAGCATTACTATGGTTTGTGACAGCATCCTTGGCTAGTTTATTAATTGGACTGGTATTAGTAAATATTTTTAAGCCAGGTGAGGGTATTGCATTGTCTAATGCGGACTTAACTGGAGCACAGGACTTAATGGGCAAAACGCAAGGTTTTAGTTTGGTAGGTTTTATTGAACACGTATTTCCTAAGAGCATGTTTGAAGCTTTGGCTAATAATGAAATTTTGCAAATAGTAATATTTAGTATCTTTTTTGGAGTGGCCGCTGCAGCAATGGGTGAAAGTGCCAAGGGATTAATTAAAGCCTTGGACAGTGCTGCACATATTATCCTTAAAATGGTAGGCTATGTTATGAATTTTGCGCCATTGGGTGTTTTCGGTGCATTAGCTGCAGTGATTGCTACCAAAGGCTTAGCTGTATTTGTATTTTATGGTAAGTACTTATTATATTTTTTAATGGGTATTGGCGTTTTATGGATTGTATTAATTGCAGTAGGCTTTATTATATTAGGTAAGCGCATGCCTTCTTTACTTAAAACTATTTCTAGCCCTTTAATAATTGCTTTTAGTACTACAAGTAGTGAAGCTGTGTTCCCTAAGCTTACAGAGGAATTAGAAAAATTTGGTTGTAAGGATAAAATTGTCTCTTTTATTTTGCCTCTAGGTTATTCTTTTAATTTAGATGGTAGTATGATGTATATGACTTTTGCAAGTATGGCTATTGCACAAGCTTATGGCATTCACTTAGATATTGGCACTCAGTTAACTATGTTGATTGTGTTAATGCTAACGAGTAAAGGAATAGCAGGTGTGCCCCGTGCGTCATTAGTAGTGGTTACTGCTACTTGTGCAATGTTTCATATTCCTCCGGAAGGGATTGCTTTAATTTTGCCAATTGATCATTTTTGCGATATGTTCCGTACGGCAACGAATGTGTTGGGTAATAGCTTAGCAACAACGGTAGTAAGTAAGTGGGAAGGTGCATTGGAAGAACCTCAACAAGCCTAAATAATTTATAATGATTCATTTACTAGACGCATTTCATTGGAGCCAACTTTTACAGCCCCAGTATTATATTGAGAATGGAGGCTTGTGGTTATTGTTGCTCGTGGTGTTTGCGGAAACGGGTTTATTTTTTGGATTCTTTTTGCCAGGTGATAGTTTATTATTTGTTGCAGGTATTTATAGTGCGCCGTTGGCTGCGCAAATTTTTCCATCTCAAAATGAGTGGTTGAATTTATTTATAATCTTTTCCTTTATTTCTGCTGCAGGGGTTTTGGGTAATTACGTAGGTTATACCATTGGAAAGAATGTGGGTCCTGCTATGTTTGATTGGAAGGAGAATATGTTTTTTAAGAAAAAATATTTAGTGCAAGCGCAGGAGTTTTATGAAAAGCACGGAGGAAGAGCAATTGTGATTGCACGTTTCATTCCTATTGTGCGCACATTTGCACCCATTATTGCGGGTATAGTTCGCATGGACAAGAACAAGTTTGTCTATTTTAATATTGTGGGAAGTCTTGCTTGGGTGGCAAGCATGTTATGTGCAGGCCATTTTTTACAAACTTGGATTTTAGATCATTTTCAATTTGATTTGAAAAAACATTTAGAAGTGATTGTGTTCGGAATTGTATTTGTGACCACCGTGCCAGTAATTATCAAAGTAGTTACACATAAATCAAAATAAATAGCACTATGACTACCAATCGTCAAATTGGATTGTTATCCCTGCCTGTATTTGTGGCAGCATTAGGTTATTTTGTAGACGTATATGACTTATTGTTATTTACCATCGTACGTCAGCCCAGCGTTTTAGCTGTTGGTGCAACTGCAGAAACCATTTTAGTGGACAGTGCACATATTATTAACTGGCAAATGTCAGGCCTATTAATTGGCGGAATTTTGTGGGGTGTTATTGGAGATAAAAAAGGAAGATTAAAAGTATTGTTTGGGTCCATCATGCTTTATTCTATTGCTAATATTTTGACATCCTTTGTGCACAGTGTTGATCAATATGCTTATTGCAGATTTATTGGCGGCATTGGTTTAGCAGGCGAGTTAGGGGCAGGTATTACGTTGGTTTCTGAAATGCTTCCTAAAAATAAAAGAGGTATTGGTACTAGTATGGTTGCTGGTATAGGATTGTTTGGCGCCGTGTTTGCTTACTTTACTTTTCAATTTACAAAGGACTGGAGATTGTGTTACCAAATAGGGGGCGTACTAGGGGTGTTTTTGCTAATATTGCGTATTCGTGTTGCTGAGTCCTTTATGTTTGAGTCTGCGAAAGTGGCTAACATTGCAAAGGGAAATTTTTTGCAATTTTTTACGAATAAAAAAAGGTTTTCAAAATACATTAAAGCCATTTTAATTGGATTGCCTACTTGGTTTGTAATTGGGGTGTTGGTTAATTATAGTAATAAATTTGCCACAGGACTTTATGGCGTAAACCTAATTGATTCTGGACGCTCTGTGATGTTTGCATATATAGGGATTGCCATAGGCGATTTAGTAATTGGTTATGTGAGTCAATACTTTAAGAGTCGTAAAAAAGCATTGCTAGTATTTTATAGTTTAAATACTGTAGCAATGATATTATTCTTTTCGGCATTCAATCAAAGCGACGACAGGATGTATGCTATTTGTGGATTACTAGGCTTTAGCACTGGGTATTGGGCTATCTTTAACACGATGGCTGCCGAGCAATTTGGCACTAATTTAAGGGCTACAGCAGCAACAACCATTCCTAATATGGTGCGTGGTGCCTTGCCATTGATTAATTTTTTATTCCTAGATATTTTACAAAAAAAATTAGGCTGGACTATTATACAAAGCGGAATACTTACAGGGTTTATTGTAATGAGTATTACGGTTATTGCATTTGTGTTTACCGAAGAAACATATCATAAGGACTTGGATTATTTAGAATTAGATCAGCCCCTACCATAGTATTATTCCAAGTAGTTTCCAAACTGCTTATGTTTGATACTAATAATTAATATTTGAGCACATCATATGCGTTTACTTTTTATACGTTTTTCTTCCATTGGTGATATTGTTTTTACCACACCTGCTATACGCGCTGCAAAAATGCAATTGCCTGGCGTGGAAATACATTTTTTGACCAAGGGGTCTATGAAGTCGGTAACAGAAGCTAATCCGTATATTGACAAGTTTCATTATTTAGATAAAGATGTATCGTCTACTATTTCCGAATTAAAAACTATTGGATTTGATTATGTAATTGATTTGCATAAAAACTTTAGAACCTATAAAATCAAGAAGGCATTAGGTGTTCCTGCATTGACCTATCAAAAATTATCATGGCAAAAAATGTTGCTGACAAAGTTGCATTGGAATTTCATGCCCCTGCGCCATATTAGTGATAGATGTGTTGATACACTAGCAGCATTAGGAGTTGTGAATGACGGGAAGGGCTTGGATTACTTTGGGCCGTCAACTGTTCAACTTTCGCCTGCTGCATTACCAGCATTTCATAAGGATGGATACATTGCCTTAGTCATTGGCGCTTCTTTTGCGTCAAAAAAATTACCTATAGACCAGCTAAAGGATTTATGTAAGCAATTAAAATATCCAGTTGTATTAGTGGGCGGTAAAGAAGATGCATTGGAAGGGGAGCAGGTAGCTTCGGGTGATCCAATAAAAATATTTAATGCCTGTGGCAAATTTAGTTTGCATGAATCTGCTTTACTAGTGCAACAATCTAAAACAGTTATTTCACATGATACAGGCTTTTTATATATTGCTTGTGCTTATCATAAAAAAACAGTTGCTATTTGGGGCGCTACGTCGCCAGCGTTGCAAGTAGAACCTTATTACCCAGTAACAGACAGGTCTGCTCAAAGCGATTTAATGAAGGCGTCCAATATTGGTAATGGGGAAATGTATTATAACGCAATCGTGCCTAATTTACCATGCCAACCTTGTTCTAATTACGGCACTAAGCAATGCCCTCAAGGACACTTTGCTTGTATGCGTCAACAAAATATGGGATTGATTGCTGCGAAAGCGAATGGGTATTACGAAGAGGCTAACTAACTAACTAACTTCTGAGGTTTTTTTAACTGAGTAGTTGTTAAATTAAAAATGCCCCGCAAAAGCGAGGCATTTTTGTAAAAGCTATTTTAAAACGCGATTGAATTATAAAGTTTTCAATACATCGTTCATGTTTCTTACAGCGTCTGCGCTCTTGTTGAATGCAGCTTGTTCGTCGGCA
>CANFLP010000041.1 GCA_947447835.1 Bacteroidota bacterium | reverse complement strand
GGTCCAATTACTGTCATGTTTGAAAACACAGCAGATGTTTTTGGAGAAGCTGTAGTACCAGTAGCATTGTTGTCTGATTCAAATGCTTCTGATTTAGAAATGTCAGCAATAGCAGAGTCACGAATACCTATACCAAATTGAACGTTACCGCTATATCCGTTGTCTGTATCAAAGTCATCATCTTGTCCTTTATAAGCAATTAAGTACTTACAGTTAACTGTACCACCAAACCACTCAAAGCTATCATCTTTACCAAAAGCAGCCTCAACGTGATCAATAGTTGTACCATTACCCACTGCAGCCATCGTTAAACTATTAATTTCTTTATCTGGTTGGTAAGCATAACCAGCATACTCAATACGAACATATTGTATTACACCAGAATTATCTGCAGGATTTGCAGTAGGGAAAGCAGCATCACCAGCACCAGCTAAACCGTCGCCATTTGCATTGTCAACACCACCTTCAACTTGGTACAAGCCACTAACAGCAGCACCATTAACAGTGAAACTTGTATTGATTGGTGCAGTACCACATAATACGATACCACCCCAGTCACCTGATTGTGGGTTAGCAGAAGCAGAAGTGAATATAATTGGTTTATCCACTGTACCTTTTGCTATAATTTTTGCTCCACGGCAAATAATTAATGCAGATACATCAGCACCAGAATACTGGCCCATTACTTTTGCACCAGCTTCTACTGTTAAAGTAACACCTTTAGTGATGTATACTAATCCAGATAAATAGTTTAGATCTTTAGCTAATAAAGTTGTGTCTCTGGTAATTCTACCAGATAAAGTAACCGTGTTAGCTGTTGGAGCAGTAGATCCACCGCCACCACCATTAATAATAACGATTTGTTTTTCGCCATCCGCTTCAACTTTTCTACAGCCAGTTACAGCTAAAAAAGCTAATGATAAAATAAGTAATTGTTTCATTGTTGTTGTATTTAAAAAAGATTTGTTTTTTGTTATATTATAAAGAGTAATTAAATGAAATTCCATAAGTTGAACCAAATTTTCTAGCAAAACGTACCGCATCAATTCCTTTTTCGTATTTAGGATTAGTTGTTAAGTTTTGATAAAATGTTTGTTGTTGATTTAATAAGTCTGCAATAGTTAATTTTATTTCAGCCTTATTTTTCATTACTTTTTTACTCATTTGGAAGTCAACTAAAGATCTTGGTGCTTCGTAAATATCTGGCGAAGCAGAGCCAGCTTGCATATCTCCAACCAAGTAGATTCTTTCCCCGATTTGGTTAAATAATAGCGTAGCATTAAATCCTTTATCTGCAACATCATATAATAAACCTACGTTAACCAAATATGGAGACTGTCCTTGTAATTGTCTGTCTAATTTTAAATTCTCGTCTTTAATCTTACTGTTAATTAAAGAAGCATTTGCTTGGAAAGTGAAATTTTTATTTAATTTTTTTCTAGCTTCTATTTCCAAACCATATGTGATAGCCTTTTTTGCATTTTGGAAAGAGAATGTACTTGAACCACCAGAACCTTCGCTAAATATTTGCTCAATAGGATTTGAAAAGTCTTTGTAAAATGCGCCAACAGTAAATACTTCACCTGATCCTGGATATAATTCGTAACGTAAATCAGTATTAGTGATTTTTGTTCTTTTCAAAGTTGGATTACCTTGCACAGATGCATTTAATTCAAAGTCAAAAATATTTAAGAACGATAATTCTCTCAACTCTGGTCTAATAACAGTTTGAGAAGCTGTAATTCTTAAATTACTATTTTGAGTGATTTTATAAGTGGTATTAATACCTGGCAAATAATCGGTTACTCTAGAAAGTGTATATCTTGGATCGTATTTCTTTACACTACCCACTAATTGATCATAATCCTCAACACGTAATCCCCATACAGCTCTTAACTTTTCTGAAATCTTATTGTCAAATTGTAAATAACCACCATTTAAAATGGTATTAGCCATGTATCTAAAATTTCTACCTTTAATGGCATCAAATCCAAATTTATTATCCGTTCCGTTACCAAAGTTTTCAGGTGCAAACACTACATCTGGTGTTAACGCTCTTAAACTAGGGTTGTCTTTAGGTAAAAAGTTCGCAAATAATTTAGCATCATATAAACGATCCTTAATTTGCAAGATATAACCTGCCTTGATTGTTTGTTGACCAATTTTGTAAGACAAATCACCACCAGCTGTATAAATATAATCACTCAAATTTTGATAGATTCTACTTCCAGACTGTTGAGACAACGAGTTAGACAAGTTTAATACATAAGGATCAGTGCCTGCGGCAGATTTCGTGTACAATATCCTTCTTTGATCTGGGCTATAACTATCTAAGATATTAAAAGCACCATACCAGTTAAACTTCAATGACTTATTTATACTGTGCTCTCCATTTAATTGATTTGTAAAGAAAGTATTTTGTGCAAATGTGAATTCATTTGCCTTCATCAAATCACCTCTTGAATATTCATTTCCCATTCTTGATGTATAGGCATTGTTTGACTTTACGTTCAAAATTGCTTTGTAACTAATTTTATTTAATGGATTTAAGTACATAGACAAACCAGCAATTGCGCCCATATTAATATCCTGAATATACTTTTCGTCAGCATATTTATATATAGTAGAAAACTTACCAGCTTCTAATGTATTTTGTTGGTTTAAATTGTCTTGGAATTTTTGATTGCGTGCAAAGTTAGCTCCCAACATTCCGCCCATTTTTTTACCAAATAAAGTACCTGAAAAACCACCATTCATTTGTACAGCAAAGTTTGGCGTAGCAGTTGTTTTAACTGGAACCCAGTTATTAGACATCGTTTTACCTAATGCAGTTTTAGCTGCAATATTTGTTGTGTCAAAATTAGATTTTGTAGTATAGCCTACTGGTAAAGATCTTGTACCGTCATCAATACCTAACCAATCTGTTTTACCGCCTTTATCCTTGTAAAAATCTTTCCCAGTTGAAATCGTATTGTAACTAGTAGATAATTGCATGTTAAAGAAATTCTTTGTAGGAATATCTTTTGTGTTTACTTGTATTAATCCACCTGCCCACTCACCTGGTAACTCTGGAACAAAGGCTTTGTTTATGATAATGTTATCGATAATTTGAGATGGAAATAAGTCAAAAGAAAAGGTTTTACGATCAGGCTCAGTACTTGTCAAAAGTATGCCATTCAACATTGCTTGGTTATATCTATCCGCTAAACCTCTCACAACAATATACTTTCCTTCTTGAATAGATGCGCCTGGAGTTCTTTTTAAAATCTCTGCAGTATTTCTATCTGGGCTTCTCTTGATAGCTTCAGATGAAATTACTGAAGCAACTGTATTTGTGTTTTTTTGATATGCAATTAATGCATTTACCGACTCTCCTTTATTTGAAGCTCTTGAAGCGCTTACAACAACATCTGTTAATTTTTTTCCTGATTCTTCAAGAAGTACATCTTTAACAATTTCTTCATTAGCTGAAGTTGCTTTGATATTACTTACTGTAGCATCCTTATAACCAATATAAGTTAGGACTAAAGTATAGTTTTTATTAACATCAATATTAAAACTGAATCTACCTTCAACATCTGATTTAGTTACTACTGTTCTTTCGCCCTTTAACGAAACTGTAACTGCAATTAATGCTTCGTTTTTGGTACTAGTAACCTTACCTGACAACTTAGCTCTTTGCGCTTGTGCGAAAACAGTAGAAAAAATGATCGTAATTAGTATTAATAGCCTTTTCACGGTATGAATTTGTTTATACCGCAAAGATTAGAATCTAATGTTACCAAATTGTTAAGCGAATGTGAACTAAATATTAACTTTAGATTTTATTAAGTACTTCTTAATGTGTTCATTATCAAAGATTTGTTACTTTGAATACGATTTTAGTATCACATTGTTTACATTAAGATAGCGTTTAGGCTATGATTTGGACAATTCTATAATAGTGTCAGGGCCTACCATGCTAATTCCTTTTAAGTCAATTTCAACACCTCCGTTCACTTGTTTAGCAACTACTTTTTTACCGCTAACTACCAAAACCACAGAATTAAGATCATAATTACCAGGAATTACCACAGCCGAATTTTCAGGCTTTTCAAAAATGTGCAAATAAACATGTTTCGCATCCTGTGTGGTTACACCCCATTTTTCTGCATGCATTGGACCACCTCGGGTTCCATAAACAGTATGACCAAATTGCTTTGTCCATTTACCCACTAAAGCCAAGGTATCAGTAAACTCCTTGCCAATTTCTCCATTAGGCATTGGACCTACGTTTAATAATAGGTTTGTATTTCGTCCAGCAGCACCTACCAAAGTGCGGATAATTGCTTTAAACGATTTATAGTTATGATCGGTAATTCTAAAACCCCATGAATCATTCATCGTAATGCAAGATTCTAAGGGCAATGCAGAAGCTGATTGAAAATTAAAACCAGCGGTATTTTGACCAGGTAAATCCTGCTCAAACATTTGAAAGTCCTCCCCATTAATAGGATCTAAATGATGATTATTGCCAATCATACAATTGGGCTGTAACTTATGTATTAGCCCGTAAATTTGATCATACTTCCAATCAATGCGAGATGTCCTGTCCTTAGACCCTTCTACATTAGTTTGATCCCAATGCCCATCAAACCAAATACATGAAATACTGCCATAATTAGTAAGCAATTCAGTTAACTGATTCTTCATGAACTGTAAATAAGAAGCATAATTGCTTTTTTCGGTACGGCCTGCTTTTTGCCCTGTTCTTCCTGTTTCGTAAGGATAATCGTTACGGCTCCAGTCCAAAGTTGAGTAATACAAACCAAGTTCTATACCCTGCTTTTTACATTCAGCAGCCAACATTTTTAATGGATCTTGCTTATAGGGTGTATTGGTTATTTTCCAATCCGAGTATTTAGTATCCCAGTTAGAAAAGCCATCATGATGTCTTGTGATAAATACAATATACTTCATGCCAGCACTCTTTGCAGTGCTTACCCATTTAGCAGCATCAAAATTAATGGGATTAAATAGCTTTATTAATTTTTTATAATCCTTTGCCTGAATGCCATGATTTTCCATTACCCACTCTCCGTCGCCTAATACACTGGAAGCACCCCAATGAATAAACATGCCGAACTTTCTGTCTTGAAATGCAGTTCTAGCAGCTAAATTACCAGATGTGGGTGTGTAGTTTTGAGCTTGCGTTTGTAAAATAAAAAAGCAAGCAAATAGAGCAATAAAATTTTTCATGTGGCAGATTTATCGTTGATTAAATTTAATTAAAAAACGCATTACCACAATGCAGTAGTGAAAATTACTTTAAAAAATAAGTATGATGATTAGGAGCGTCTTAATCTAAATGATAAACGCTATGTAAATCGTCGGTATTGGTAAAATTAACACCTAAGTCATTAATTAAGCCGTCCTTTACGTCATAAGCCCATCCGTGTAGGTGCAAGTCCTGTCCACGCTTCCATGCATTTTGAACAATAGATGTTTTGCCTAAATGGAAAACTTGTTCAATCACATTTAATTCCACAAAACGACGCCCACGCGCATCTTGGTCTTGTATCGCGTCTAACTCTTGGTAATTAATTCTATACACATCTTTCAAATGTCTTAACCAGTTATCAATTAATCCTAGTTGCTTATTATGCATTGCAGCCAATACGCCTCCACAACCATAGTGTCCGCAAACTATTACATGTTTAACTTGTAAAACTTCCACAGCATATGACAATACACTTAACATATTCATGTCGCTATGCACTACCATGTTGGCAATATTGCGATGTACAAAAACATCACCCGGCATAGTGCCTGTAATTTGATTGGCAGGAACTCGGCTGTCAGAACAACCAATCCATAAATATTCTGGATTTTGTTTGTCAGCTAATTCATTAAAAAAATTAGGGTCTAGCGCTAATTGATCAGCAACCCATTTTTTATTATTCTCTAGTAATTTTTGATATGATTTTTCCATGTTATTCCTTGCATTGATTAAACTAGTGAATGCTTTGTGCACATAAAAGTAGTCAATATTTTTAAATTGAGTAATAGTACTTGATTATAAATAGTTTGACATCTAAAACAGCAAATTTTAAGCCCATTTAGCGTATTTTTATTCAATGAATATATTAGTAGAAGTTTTGGGATGGATTGCGTCTGTATTGATTGTTGGATCTTACGCATTAAATATAACAGGACGTTTAGCTGCAGAAAGTAAATGGTATGTCTGGGCAAATATATTAGGTGGCTTGTTTTTTGTCATTAACACATATTTTCATCAGGCTTACCCTTCGATGGTGGTTAATATTGTTTGGGTAATTATTGCAATTATTATGATATCAAAAAAGAAAAAGGACGCATAACTATAATTTATATGAGCAGCACAAAAACACACTTACTTAATATAATCAAATGGACTGTCATTTGTGTTATCTCTGGTGTCTTAATTGGGGCTGCAGCAGCATTATTCTTAAGTAGTTTAGATTTTGTAACCAACTGGAGAGAAAATCATTTATGGATTATTTACACACTTCCAGTTATAGGTTTTTTAATTGGCGCGATGTACTACTACTTAGGCGGTGATACCAAAAAAGGGAACAATCTTTTATTAGAAGAGCACAATGACCCACAAACTAAGATTCCTTTTAAAATGGCACCCTTAGTATACATAGGAACTATTTTAACGCATTTAGCTGGAGGTTCCGCTGGCCGTGAAGGAACCGCTGTACAAATGGGTGGTGCTATTGCAGATCAATTTACTGCACTATTTAAATTAAATGACAAGCAACGAAAAACTATTTTAATCATTGGCATAAGTGCGGGATTTGCAGCCGTATTTGGCACTCCAATAGCTGGCGCCATTTTTGCATTAGAAATTATGTTGTTTAAGAATATTAGAATTGCAGATATCATTCCAAGTTTTGCAGCAGCCTTTATTGCACACTACACTTGTTTGTATTTAGGAATACATCATACAAGTTATTCAATCCCATTAGTTCCAAGCATGCACGCTTTGCCATTGGTTTCAACCTTTTTAGCTGGATTAATTTTTGGATTGACTGCATTGTTGTTTACAAAATTTAATATGGCATGGAGCATATTATTTAAGAAAATAAAATATGAGCCGTTGCGCCCATTTATTGGTGGCATTGTTATAGTAGCTGCAATAAGCTTATTGGGCACCACCAAACATATTGGCTTAGGTATCCCAACAATTGTGGAATCATTTCAAAATCATGTGGGCAATTATGATTTTTTAATAAAATTACTTTTAACCACCTTTACTTTGAGTGCAGGATTTAAGGGCGGCGAAGTAACACCACTATTTTTTATTGGGGCGACACTTGGGAATATACTTATTTGGTTTATACCATTGCCAATGGCTTTATTAGCTGGTATGGGATTTGTTGCTGTATTTGCTGGTGCAACACATTGCGCAGTTGCGTCTATTGTACTAGGTATTGAAATGTTTGGGTTGAATGCTGGTATATATATTGGCATTGCAAGCGTGACTGCCTATTTTACATCAGGCGCAGACGGCATTTATAGTGCTCAATTAAAAGAAGGTGCTAAACATCAATTTTATAGTTACATAAAGCGTATTTCAGATTTATAACTAATATCGATTAATAGGACGTGTCAAACAAGTTGGACCACCTCCCCCTTTGACACTAATTTCTGCTCCTTGGTATTCAATTACTTTACATCCTGCTGCTTCTAATCTTGATTTTGTAATTGGATTTCCTTTAACCATTAAACAAACACGTGGTGCTAATGCCAATACATTACAACCCATGCTGTCAAATTCTTCGTCTGGCACTTCGACCAATTCATAACCACGTGCAATTAACTCGTTTCTAAATACGATAGGGATTAATGGAGAATAAACAACCGCTAAATTGTTGTCTACCGGGCTCAATACCGACATTAAATGAAATACATCTGACGGACCTTTATAATGTGGCATTGGCACCGACATAACCGAAACGCCCAATGGTGCAAGCAATGCACTTAACTGGCGGATGCCTTCTTCATTTGTTCTGTAGGTATGTCCAACAGCTAATGTTTTATCATCTAACCAAGCAACATCGCCTCCTTCAAGCGTTCCTGGTGCAGTAATGACTCCTAATACCGGAATGCCATTCGCTTCAAATGCGCGTTGTTCTGCGGCTGGCTCTTTTATACGACCTTCCTTACCCATATTGCAAATAATCATACCCTTGCTTGTTGCAATAGCAGCATCTCTACAATAAATAGAATCCATATTTACTGTATCATCCTGTGGCAAATACAATACTTCGGCGCCATTGTCTTTTAAAATTTGTTCAAAGGCGTCATACTCTGCTAATGCTTTTGTAATATCTGGCTTACCTAAATAATTAAGTGCTTCCCAATGTTGTGAAATATGCGCATCGTCAATAAATGCAGATGCCGCTTTTTTTATAAATAATGATTTTAATTTTCCTGATTCTGAATGCGCACTCATGTTCACTTAATTATTAGTTGAAAAAATAGTATGATTAAAAATACTGAATTTACAGTTTGAAATAAATTATTGTTTGGAATGTTTTGAATACATAGATTGCCTGTATAATTTTAGATTAAATTTTATTTGCCATTTTTTGATCTCGTTTCCAAATAGCAAATACATAAATTGGAACTGATGACATTGTTAATACAAAGCCCCAGAATACTGTTTCTTGCCCCAATCCAAGCATGATCCAAATACAAAATATAAAAGTCAAAGCCGCTAATAAAATAGCGCCAGTAAAAATATTTTTAGTTGCTTCTGGCATACGAAGTCTTATTAATAAATATGAAGCTGTACAAAAGATATAAGGAATAATAATGGTTGAAGTAGTAAGCAAGATTAAAAACTGAAATTGTTCAACTAAACCCTTGGTATAATTCATCGCCATGAACACAGAAACAAAAATGCTCGAGATAACAATACCAAACACGGGCACTCCCTTACTATTTTTTCGTATAAATATTTGCGGAAATAACTGATCCTTTGCAACAGCATATGGCAACTGCCCTTGAATTAATATGTACCCATTTAATGCACCAAATGCAGAAATCGCAACACCTGCACTCACCCAATACTTTGCACCCTGTCCCCATATTAGCACTGCAGCATCTGCAAAAGGTGTTACGCTGTGTTTTAGTTCTGCTGCAGGAATCATGCCCATAATACTCACTGTACTTAATATATAAACAACAGTAGCAATAAGGGTTCCAAGGGTTGTTGCTTTTGCAACTGTTGATGCAGAATTAGCCACACTACCCGAAGGAATTGTTGCACATTCAATTCCTAAAAAAGCAAAAAAGGTCAAAGTTGTTGTTGCGGTAATAGCAGCGATACTAGAAGTTCCACTTGAATTAAAAGGTAAAAAATTACTCCAATGAATATAAAATAAGCCAACAACCCCTATTAAAACAATAGGAACAATTTTTAATATAGTGGTTACTAATTGTAAGATACCAGACGTTAATACACCCAAGGAATTGATCCAGGATAAAAACCAAATAGTAGCCAACCCAGTTCCAATTGCTAAATAAGGATTCGTGGCCAATGCAGGTACGAATGTACTTAAGGCACTAATAAAAGAAACTGTGATGGCTGCATTCGTGCACCATACAGAAACTAAATAACCCCAAGCCACTAAGAAGCCTGCAAAATCGCCTAAGCCTTTTTGAGAATAAGCATAAGGACCTCCGTCGGCAGCAGGCAACATTTTACTTAAATGTGCAAATACTTTTGCTATTAAAAATGCACCTATTGCAGAACAAACCCAACCAATTAAACTAATCCCTCCAAAACTTGATAAAGTAGCAGGCATCATAAAAACACCAGCGCCAATCATATTGCCCACCACTAGTGAAGTACTAGTCCATAAGCCTAACTGTTTTTTACTTTCTTGCATATATTCAAGATAAGAAAAGAAGTGGAATTATGGTTACCATAGGGCATAAAAAAGGCCCGCGATAATCGCGGGCCTTTGTATATACTAAGTTACTTACTAGTAATTAGGATTCTTGATTGCAGCACTTCCAGCAGCAGGAGGATTCAAGTCAGTCTCGTCAGCTGGTACATCCCAGAAATCCATAAAGTTGTAGTTGATAGTTGCATTTGTAAAAGGCACACCATTAACGTCCACTACTGTATTTCCGTAACGACCACCGCCATTAGCGATGCTGTAAGTCCAACCCCAACGTCTTGCGTCATAGAAAGCTAAACCACGGAAAGCAAGAGCAACTCTTCTTTCACGAGTTAACAAGTCTAATGCAGCAGCTTTAGTTGCAGCAGAAGAAGCAGCTAAACCAGCACCTTGGTATGTTCTTACAGCGTCAATATATCCTAAACCTGTAGAGATATTACCTAAGTTGATAGCAGCTTCAGCTAACATCATTGCATTTTCTTCGTAGCTACCTGCAATGATTAATTCATATTCACCTACTTGTCTTCCACCATAAGAAATTACAGTAGGATCAGAACTACCATCATTCATGCTATATCTTGTAGAGAAGCTCATGTTATTGTTAAATGGATTAGCCTTTGTAAAGTTGCTTGATAAACGCTTGTCACCAGCTTTAAACTCTTGGATAAGACGCTCACTCACTTTGTAAGTTGTAGTGTTTGCTTTACCAGTAGCTAATGCAGCAACTGTACCGCCAGTAGCAGTAAAGAAGTTGTTTGAAGTTTCGGTACGACCAGTAAATACATAGTCACCTTGTTTGATACCATTGCTTGCTAAAGTTTGAACAGCAGTCCAATCAGCAGCACTCATAGAACCAGTTAAAGATGATTTTGAAATAGTAGCACCAGGAACACCATTAACAAAAGTTGACAATTTATTCAACACGATATTACGAGCCAACATTGTATTGATGTTTCTTACCCACATATCTTTTGTTGGAACTTGACCTAAACCAACTTGGCAATAATCAGGAATTAATCTTCCTAACACTTCATTATAGTCAGCAGTTGAAGAAACGCTTCCTAATGTAGTGATTGCTAAATTATAGTAATAGTTAGAACGTAAAACAATTGAATCATGTGGAGAATACCAGTTTGTAGTTTGGCCAGTTTTATCGGCAATGATACCAGAATAATACAAAGTACCAATTTGAGCATAAGCCCATCCTTTCCACCAGTAAGCCCAAGCCTTCACGGTATTAGCCTTTGAAGTTTTGTCTCCAGTAAAAGGGATAGATCCTACGATATCTAAAATATTATTACAAGCACTGTTTAAAGCATACATGTTTAACCACTCGTAGTATAACGCGTTGTTAGCATTTGCTGTAGCATTTCTTGTATTGTATTGTCTGATGATGCCAATTTGAGGAGACGTATTAGTTAATCTAGTTGCTCCGTCTAGTTGGATATAATCAGGTACTGGCATAGTTGTAGTTTGGTTGTTAGAACCTTCACCACCAGCTACGATATCACCCATTAATTCATGGTAACCTCTTGGTAAAGAGAAATAGCTATTTCCCAACCAACCATCACCATCACGTAAACCATTTAAGTAAACACCACCCTGAGCAAGACTATATATACCTGCTTCAGAAGTTACGTTACCCTGAACGGTTGGAGCGTTGGGGTTACCAACCTCCAGTTGTTTTTTACAACTAGTCGACAACAAGACTAAAGCTGCAAAAACGCCTAAGTAAAGTATTTTTATTTTATTCATGACTTTCAATTTTAAATTTAATAGATTAGAAACCAATGTTTAAACCAACTTGAATTGATTTAGTATTTGGCATAGTGCTATGGTCGATACCTCTATCAAATGAAGAGTTAACACCACCAGAGCTAATTTCAGGATCCATACCAGTATACTTAGTAAATGTCAATAAGTTTCTTCCAGTAACTACTAATTGTAATTTCTTGAAATATTGGAACTTATGCAATTTCGCTAAATCTAATCCAAGAGAAACGTTTCTTAATCTTACGAAAGATGCATCCTCATAGAAGTAATCTTTTGTTGCGTTGTTACCAGCACCTGATTTGCTACCCCACAAGCCATAATAAGCACTAGCGTGGTAAGCAGTCCAAGCAGCATTTACACCATTGATATTAATTTTAGTATCAAAGTCGTTGCTGATGCCATCACGATACATCCACTCTTTTGTTTGGTTGTACAAGTGACTTCCGTAAACCCAATCAAATTGGAAAGAGAAAGTTAAGAAGTCTTTGTAACCAAATGAGTTAATGAAAGAAGCATTGAATTTAGGATTTGGATCACCAACTGGTAAAGCCTCGTCACCAAACATAATTCCTTTAGTAGCAGTATCAATTAATACTTTACCAGCATAAGGATCATTTACAATTGCATATTTACCTTCAGTACCTGGAGTTACATATCTTGTTCCGTTTGAACGAGTATCATTCACACTTCTTAAAGTTTTGTAAGCATAGATTTGACCAATTGGTTTTCCAGCTACTAATACTTCAACAGTTGAACCTGCACCTGAAGTCAATGGAATATCAGCACCACCAGAAATTCTGTCAATCATAGAAATTTGTTGACCGAAGTTAGTAGTGAAATCCCATGTGAAATTCTTAGATGCATAAACTGGTAAGTTTACTGAGAATTGAGTACCATGAGAACTCATATCAATTGCATTATCCAATCTTCCGCTAGCACCTGTAGACAAAGGTACAGATACGCTAAAGATTACATTTGCAGAAGAACGCTTCCAGTAGGTGAATGATCCGTTGATTGATTTAAACCAATTTGAGTTTGAACCAGTACTTAATGTGAAATCAGTACCTGTTTCAAATTCCTTAGAAACCTCTACTTGTAAGTTTGGATTTCTTGAAGGAGATTGGAATGAATAAACTAAGTTACTACCTAAGTTTTGTTGGCTCAACACAGGGTAACGATCAAACGCACCTGGTTGAATACCAGCTTCACCATAAGCAGCTCTTAACTTAAAGAAAGGAACTACTTCTTGTAATTTACCTTTCCAGAAATCCATAGAAGACGGTAATAAGTAACCATCAAAGTGAGGGAAAGTAAATGGCTTAGAACCTGCACCAAACGTAGAAGAATAGTCAGATCTTAAACCTGCAGTAATACCTGCAAAGTTACTCCAGTCAATTTTTTGGTTTACTAAATAACCATAAGTAACAAAAGGCTCAACATAATCTGAAGCAACTGCTTGAGATCCTGTAGAAGTCATGTTAATTGGAGGATTCAAAGGCAATCCTAAACCATAAGTATCATACTCACTGTATTTGTTTGATCTGTGATCAAATGCAAATTGAGTATTAGTAGAAATTGGCAATTTCCAACCGAAATCTTTTTGGAAATCAGTTCTGATAAATGCACTAGCTAAGAAGTTTTTGAAAGTATTTGTATACTGCCAGTTATCAATCTCACCAGTGTTATCATTACCATTGTACCAACCAGCCCAACCAACATAGTCGTTTGAGTTAGTGTTCAATGATTGGTTGTCAAATATCCAACGAGAGTTTTCATTACGGTAGTTAATACCATATTTAGCGCTCAAGTCGAAGAACTTATTAATTTTATAAGTTGCTTCAAAGTTTTGGATTACGTCAATTTTATTATCAACGCTATGAGAATAATATTCTTGATAGAAAGGGTTGTAACCATTCACACTCAAGAAACCAGCATATTGATAAGCAGGTAAATATCCATCAGGATTTAAACGCTTTAAATCAAAGAAAGGAGAAGTGTTTAAGAAGCTATATACTTGACCATTGCTTCCTAAAGAACCACCTCTACCAAAACCACCACCACCAGCACCACCTAAGCCTGGGTGAATTGTGTTTTTAGAATAAACTAATTGAGTAATTGAACGGATTTTGAAATTTTTGAAAAGTTCAGTACCAATGTTCGCAGTCAAGTTAGTTCTGTCTAAATAACCGTTTTGCATAATTGCAGTAACAGTATGGTTATTAGCCATTGAAATAGAGTAGTCTGATTTATCAGATGCTCCAGAAATATTGATTGAATTGTTCAAAGTATTTCCTTGTTGGAATACCTGAGCAAAGTGATCATACCATTTGATATCTCCGTTATAAGGAGTGCTGTTCGTATTATTAACATTTAAAATGCCATAACGAGCAGATCCGCCGTATGCATAAGAGAATGGATATAAATAACCAAACTCGTCATAAGCCAACTTAGATCCACCTGCAGTAATTAAATTACCTGTAGCGTCTACTTTGTAAGGGTGTAATTTAGATTTGTTCATGTTACCGCTGTTAATGAATTCATTTACAGAGTAAGCAGAAGAAACGTTAATTTGAGTTGCACCTTTCTTACCTTTTTTAGAGAAGATTTGGATTACACCATTCGCACCTTGCGCACCATATAAAGAAGCTGAAGCCGCACCTTGTACAACCTCTACTCTTTCTACGTTACTTAAGTCCAAAGAGTTTAAATCTGTAGAACGAATTTCAACTCCATCTAACATGATCAAAGGTTTAGTACCACCTTGTACAGTGTTAATACCTCTTAATACAATGTTAACTGGGTCACCAGGGTTACCAGAGATAGAAGAAATTTGCGCACCCGGTATTTTACCAATCAAAGCTTGATCGATAGAAGCAGATGGAGCAGCAGGTAATTTATCTGCAGAGATAGACTCAACTGCAATACCTAATTTTCTTTTACTTGTAGCAACACCAGAACCTGTAACAACTACCTCACTTAATGCTTTCACATCAGCAGCTAATTTCACGGTTAAGTTCGCACCAGCAACTACTGTTTTAGTTTCATATCCAAGTGCTTGTACAATTAAAGATGCACCATTAGCAGCTTTAACAGAAAAGGTACCATCAGAATTTGCTGTTGTACCTGTTCTTGTACCTTTAACTTGAATAGAAGCTCCAGCAATTGGATCTCCTTTTTCATCAGTTACTCTACCACTAGCGGTAGGATTTTGGGCTAATGCAGTACCAAAGAATAGGCACGATGCAAGTAGACTCCATAAAAGTTTTTTTCTCATACTTGTTTTAATTTTTGTTAAACTGAACTTGTCTTGAATAACACGAAGCCTCAAATTATGAAATTATTAACAAATAGCAAAGCTTTTGGGCTTAAAAGGTGCTTAATAACCTATTATATTTATAGACTATTTAAATAATTTTACATAACTCATTGATTGTCAATAAAAGAATTTTATAATAACACATTATAAATATTTACATATTTATATTTATTTCAAAAAGGGGCCATTTATTGAAGATTGCCTGACTAAAAGTTACTTTTTTGGTCAATTAGATAAAAAAATTCATTTTCCTTGATTATGTATTTGTTTGAAACCACTTTGCATAATTTATTACATTCATACTCTAATTATATATGATCATGCATATTACTAAGGAAGCGATTCAAATAGCTGCTGAAAAAATAGCCCCCTACATTCATAAAACACCGGTTCTTACCAAT
>CANFLP010000040.1 GCA_947447835.1 Bacteroidota bacterium | reverse complement strand
TTCAAACACTTCACATCCTTTTTACACTGGTAAAAACATGTTAGTGGACACTGCTGGTCGTATCGACAAATTCAACAAGCGTTACGCGAAAAAAGCATAAAAGCCGACTTTATAAAAGTCACATTTTATACCATATTAAACCCTTTCTTACCTCGGTAAGAGAGGGTTTTTTGTCAAATAGCATCAATAGCGGTGTCAATTATACTTACCTTTGTTACCATTAAATATTAAAGATGCATAAACTAGATATTCTTGCTTTTGGAGCACACCCGGACGATGTGGAATTGGGATGTGGCGGTACTTTATTAGGTGCTGTTGCCGAAGGTAAAAAAGTAGGTGTAATAGATTTAACAAAAGGGGAGTTGGGTACTAGAGGGACGGTTGCACAAAGATTAAATGAAGCGCAATTAGCAAGTAAAATATTGGGATTAACTGTGCGTGAGAATTTAGGAATGGCTGATGGTTTTTTTGCTAATGATCATGCACATCAAATGTTGATTGTTGAAACTATTCGTCGCTTTCAACCTGCTATTATATTTGTGAATGCACCAGAAGATCGTCATCCCGATCATGGTCGTGCATCTGAATTATTGGAACATGCTGCATTTTTATCAGGACTAACAAAAGTAGAAACTGCGCATAACGGTGTAGCACAAGCTGCATGGAGACCAACACAGGTATTTCATTATATTCAATCACGTAGTTTAACACCTAGTTTTGTGGTTGACATTAGTGCACATATGGAAAAGAAAATGGAATCAATATTGGCACATAGTTCTCAGTTTTATGACCCTAATTCAAAAGAGCCTGAAACTTTTATTTCAGGAACGGCATTCTTAGAATTCGTAAAAGGAAGAGCTAAAGAATTAGGACAACAAATTGGCGTGCAATATGCCGAAGGTTTTATCACTAAAAAATTATTGGGTATTGGCAGCTTGGATGCCATCATCCAAAACAAAACTTAATCATTATATTTTTCAATACTTTATAATTTATCATTATGTCCATCGTTAAAGTAGGTTTGGTTCAATCAACTTGTAGTGCAGACGTTCTAGCTAATAAACAAAAAGCGGTAGAAAAAATCAAAGAAGCTGCGAAGCAAGGTGCTAATATTATTTGTTTACAAGAGTTATATACATCTTTATATTTTTGTGATGTAGAGGCTTATGAAAATTTCAAATTGGCCGAACCTATTCCTGGTAAAACAACCGATGAATTATCTTTATTAGCAAAAGAGTTAGGTGTTGTAATCATTGCTTCGCTTTTTGAAAAAAGAGCCGAGGGCTTATATCATAATACAACTGCGGTATTAGATGCGGATGGTGCGTATTTAGGTAAGTATCGTAAAATGCATATCCCTGATGACCCTGCTTATTATGAAAAATTTTATTTCACACCAGGTGATTTAGGATATAAAGTTTTTAAAACAAAATTTGCCACAATTGGTGTATTAATTTGTTGGGATCAATGGTATCCTGAAGCAGCTCGTATCACTTCATTAATGGGTGCCGAAATGTTATTTTATCCAACAGCTATTGGTTGGGCAACTGCACAAGATGAAGCAACAAATGTAGAACAATACAATGCTTGGCAAACTATTCAACGTAGTCATGCTGTTGCAAACGGCGTTCCTGTAATAAGCGTTAACCGTGTTGGATTTGAACAGGATGGTTTAATGAAATTCTGGGGCGGTAGTTTTGTTAGTAATCCTTTTGGTACATTGTTGTACAAGGCTTCACATGATCAGGAGGAAGTAGCTGTGGTAGATATTGATACAGATAAATCAGATAGCTACCGTACACATTGGCCGTTTTTACGTGATCGCCGAATAGATTCTTATCAACCCATCACTCAAAGATATATAGACAATGCTGAGTAGTTCACCAACACCTAAATCGTTAGGTTATTATTTTCCTGCCGAGTTTGCGAAACATGATGCGATGTGGTTAAGTTGGCCTCATAAGGAAGCTAGCTGGCCTGGCAAATTGGATTCTATTTTTCCATCTTATGTCGAATTTATAAAAGTAGTTTCAAAAACAGAACGTGTTTGTATTAATGTGGTTGACGCATCAATGCAACAATTTGCAACTAACTGCTTAACAGCAAGTGGTGTGGACTTAACTCGTGTGCAATTTTTTATACATCCAACCAACGATGCATGGTGTCGAGATCATGGCCCAAGTTTTTTAATTAGAAATAATAAAGAACAACCAAAGGCAATTATCGACTGGAATATTAATGCATGGGGTGGAAAGTATCCTCCTTATGATTTAGACGATGTCATTCCCACGCATATTGCAAAAGCTTTAAACCTGCCTGTGTTTTATCCCAATATTATCATGGAAGGTGGCTCTGTAGATTTTAATGGTGCAGGTACAGTACTAACTTCAAAATGTTGTTTGTTAAATCCTAATCGCAATCCTGAGTTAAGCCAGGATCAGATTGAAAGATATTTGTGTAACTATTATGGTGTAGAGCAAGTGCTTTGGGTGTCTGAAGGTATAGTGGGCGATGATACCGATGGTCATATTGACGATACCGTTCGTTTTGTAAATGAAGATACAGTGGTAACTGTTGTAGAGACTAATAAAGATTCAGAGAACTATGAATTATTACAACAGAATTTAAAAGAGTTAAAAGCAATGCGTTTGGTTAACGGCAAACAATTAAATGTGATTGAATTGCCAATGCCAGCAGATGTGATATACGAAGATCAAATGTTGCCTGCATCTTACGCAAATTTTTATATTAGTAATGGTCATATTGTTGTTCCAACTTATCGTTGTGCACAAGATGACAAAGCCATGCAAATTATACAAGACTGTTTTCCAAATAGGGAAGTAGTGGGTATCGATTCCACTGATATTATTTGGGGATTAGGTAGTTTCCATTGTTTAAGCCAACAAGAACCTAGCATTGAGCAATAAGGTATTGCTTTGCAAAAAATTTCAAAATAAATAAACCGGGCCATAAATAAAAGTAAATGTACATGCAACAATCATCTCTACCATTATCACTTAAATTTGTATTTAATGTTTGTGCTTTATCTTTTGTTATTTTATTCGCAATTTCTTGTAATACATTTCAATACCGAGAAACAAATAAATTTTATAAGCATCAGGCTAAACAATTATCTAAAGACCTAATTGCCGAACCCTATGGAATTGTTGATTCTATAAATTTAGTGGCTGCCCCTAAATGGGTGGGTACTACTAATTTTGATTTACGTAAACCTAACTTTGTTATTATACACCATACGGCTCAAAATTCTTGTGATCAAACATTAAGAACATTTACATTAGAACGCACTAAAGTAAGTGCACATTATGTTATATGCAAGGATGGTACCGTACATCATATGCTAAATGATTATATGCGTGCTTGGCATGGGGGCATTGCAAAGTGGGGTAATAACACAGACATTAATTCAAGTTCTATTGGTATTGAAATTGACAATAATGGATTTGAATCTTTTGAGCCAAAACAAATAGAGAGCTTATTAAATTTACTTTCCATTTTAAAGAACAAGTATAAAATTCCTGATGCGAATTTTATTGGTCACGGAGATATTGCACCAAAGCGTAAAGTAGATCCTAATATCAATTTCCCCTGGGCGCTACTAGCTCAAAAAGGGTATGGTGTTTGGTTTGATCCTAATCCCAGTATTTCATTACAAAATAATTTATCAATTTCTTATGCACTTGCATTAGTAGGCTATGATATCAAAGATTCTAGCGCTGCAATCCTTGCATTTAAACGTCATTTTAGACAGGATAGTACGGCAACCATAACTGATGCTGACAAGTCGGTCTTAGCTCAGTTAATTCAAAACAAACTTGGGGTAAAGTAAATTCACCCTAAAATAGCTACCTAAATATTTGACGACTAACAAATGTTAGCGTAAATTTATACAAACCAATTTTGTATGGATTTTAATTTAACCGAAGAGCAGTTGATGATTCAACAAGCTGCTCGTGAATTTGCACAACAACAATGTTTACCTGGTGTCATAGATCGTGATGAACATCAGAAAGTTCCAAAAGATCAATTAGTGCAATTAGCTGATTTAGGTTTTTTAGGAATGATGACCCAACCTAATTATGGTGGTGCAGGTATGGATACGATTAGCTATGTTTTAGCAATGGAAGAAATTAGCAAAGTGGATAGTAGTGTTAGCGTTGCAATGAGTGTAAATAATAGTTTGGTTTGTTGGGGCTTAGAGCATTTTGGTTCAGAGGATCAAAAACAAAAATATTTAACACCACTTGCACAAGGGAAAAAGGATGGCCAATTATATGTTGGTGCTTTTTTATTAAGTGAACCCGAAGCAGGTAGTGATGCTACGCATCAACATACTAGTGCTGTAAATAATGGCGATCATTATATTATTAATGGTGTTAAAAACTGGATCACTAATGGTTCTACCGCTAGTGTGTATTTAGTGATAGCACAAACGGATTATACAAAAGGACATAAAGGAATCAATGCTTTTATTGTCGAAAAAAATACACCAGGAGTAACAGTTGGGGCTAAAGAAAATAAAATGGGCATTAGGGGTAGTGATACACATGCTATTTCTTTTACCGATGTTAAAGTCCCTAAGGAAAATAGAATTGGTGAGGAAGGTTTTGGTTTTAATTTTGCAATGAAAACATTAAACGGTGGTAGAATTGGTATTGCAGCACAAGCTTTAGGAATTGCTAGTGGGGCTTATGAATTAGCACTTGCTTATAGTAAGGAAAGAAAAACTTTCGGTAAGCCAATTCATGAACATCAAGCCATTCAATTTAAGTTGGCCGAAATGGCTACTAAAATTGAGACTGCAAGATTATTATGTTTTAAAGCAGCATGGGAAAAAGACAATCACTTGGATTATACTACCTCTGCAGCTATGGCTAAATTACATGCAAGTGATACTGCTATGTGGGTAACTACCGAAGCTGTTCAAATTCATGGTGGATATGGTTTTGTGAAAGAGTATCATGTTGAGCGATTAATGCGTGATGCAAAAATCACACAAATCTATGAGGGTACGAGTGAGATACAAAAGATGGTAATTGGCCGAAGCATTACAAGGTAAATTATCCAAATTCGAGTAATTTTGTACTATGTCTATCAATAAAGAACAATATTTAATAATAAAGGAACAGTTAACAACTAATGCAGTAACTCTTATTGCTGTAAGTAAAACCAAGCCCAATGAAGATGTGCAAGCATTGTACGATTTAGGGCATCGGGCATTTGGAGAAAACTATGTTCAGGAATTAGTAGATAAGGAAGCGAGCCTGCCTAAAGATATTCAATGGCATTTTATTGGTCATCTACAATCAAATAAGGTCAAGTATATTGCTCCGTTCGTTTACATGATTCATGGAGTAGATTCTGAGAAGTTATTACAAGAAATTAATAAGCAAGCAGCTAAGCAAAACAAAATTATTGATTGTTTATTACAAGTGCATATCGCTACCGAAGAAACCAAATTTGGTTTTGATGGGCCTTCACTTCATGAAATTTTGGTTAGTGGCAGGGTAGCTAATTATACCAATGTGCGTATTAGAGGCTTAATGGGAATGGCTAGTTTTTCCGAAGACCAGAACTTATTATCTAATGAATTTACATTACTTAAATCCTATTTTGATAAAGCACAGCAAGCATTCCCTAATGGTCAATTTGATACTCTTAGTATGGGAATGAGTTCCGATTACACATTGGCAATTTCTAAAGGTAGCACCATGGTGCGTATTGGTAGCTTATTATTTGGTGCTAGAAATTATAATAAATAGGATTACGCTATAAATAAAAAAAGGAGTCTCATGAGACTCCTTTTTTTATGGACACTAATAAAATTAGTGTGAAGTATTTTTTTCTACTTTAATTATTTTCCTTTTACTGGTCCATTGTCAAATACTAATTGAGTAAATGCTTTCACCCCAATAATAAATCCAGACTCGTCTAAATAAAAGTCAGGAGTATGATGTGGGCCTGCTTTCTTTGGATCAGTACTTTTTGGTAAAGCGCCTACATTAAAGAAAAAGCTTGGAGCTTTTGCTGCATAGAATGAAAAATCTTCTGCACCTGTTACCCAAGTTGATTCTGAAACATTTGCTTCACCAGCTGCTTTAACTAATGATGGTAATGTTTTCTTTACTAATGCAGGATCGTTATAAGTAACTAAGGTTTTAGTATCAATTGTTACATCGGCAGTAGCTCCTGAGCTTTCCGCAATTGTTTTTGCAGTATGTTTGATTCTTTCATGCACATCTTCTTGCATTTTACTGTCTAATGTTCTGATAGTACCAGTCATCTCGGCGGTTTCTGGAATAATATTAGAACGTACACCACTATTTATGGTTCCTACCGTAATTACAACTGGTGCTTTTGTTAAGTCCATTTGACGACTTACAATATGCTGTAAACCTTCAATGATTTGTGCAGATGCAGCAATTGGATCAACGCCTCCCCAAGGTTGTGAACCATGACTTCCTTTTCCATTTACTTTGATTGTAAACCAGTCAGAAGATGCCATAAATGCACCAGACTTATATTTAATAGTTCCAACTGGTGTTTGAGATGAAATATGAATTCCATATACGGCTTCCACTTTTGGATTGTCCAAAGCACCTTCTTTAATCATTAATGGAGCACCACCTTCCTCAGTTCCTGGAGTGCCTTCTTCGGCTGGTTGGAATAAAAATACAACTGTACCAGGAACATCTTTTTGTAGTGCACTTAATACTTTTGCGGTTGCCATTAACATTGCTGTATGTGAATCATGTCCACATGCATGACTTACACTTACTTTTTGTCCATTGTATTCGCTGGTTACTTTTGAAGCAAATGGTACTGGTGTTCTTTCAAATACAGGTAAGGCGTCAATATCTGCTCTTAATGCAACTACCGGGCCAGGTTTGCCACCTTTTAATACTGCAACTACACCCGTTTTTGCAACTGGATATCTAACTTCTACATTAGGCAATGTTTTCAAAAACGCTGCTATATATTTTCCTGTATTAAATTCTCTGTTAGAAAGTTCAGGATTTTCATGAAAATGTCTTCTCCAACTAATCAATTGAGGCTCTACTTCATTGATTAGTGTATTATAGTTTTTAGGAAGCTCCTGTGCATTACTTGTAAAAGCACTTGTTACTAATAAGGCCAGTAATAATTTGCGCATTGATTTTTGTTTATGGTGATGATTGATTTTATTGAATTGTTCTTAGATAATTTTGATTGATTTTAAACTTGATTTTATAACAATACTTTTTTAAGTATCTACCTGGTTTATGTATAGAAAGCATCAAAATAATTAAGCTTGGTATTCGCCAAATACTGCCCTTAGTGTATCTGATATTTCACCTAGGGTACATAAATTTTCAACGGCTTCTACCACAACAGGCATTAGGTTGTCTGTCCCTAAAGCTGCTTGTTTAATGGCAGCTAAGCAAGCAGCAACTTTTGTATTGTCTCTTCCTGCTTTTAAGGTATTCAATTTATCTATTTGTTCTTGTCTTATTTTTTCGTCAATTTTTAAAATTGGAATATTTGTTCTAGACTCGGAAATAAATTCATTTACTCCAACAATAATCTTTTCTTTTGACTCGATATTTTTTTGATAAGCATAGGCGCTTTCTGCAATTTTATTTTGCATAAATCCATTTTCAATAGCAGTTACACTACCACCCATGTCATCTATTTTTTGAATTAACTCCAAAGCTTCTTTTTCTATTTGGCTAGTTAAGTTTTCAACAAAATAACTACCCGCTAATGGGTCAACTGTATCTGCAACGCCACTTTCATAAGCTACTACTTGTTGGGTTCTTAAAGCAATGCTAGCAGCTTCCTGTGTTGGTAAGCCAAGTGCTTCATCAAAACCATTGGTGTGTAAGCTTTGTGTGCCACCTAATACTGCTGCTAATGTTTGAACAGTTACACGACTAATATTATTTAAAGGTTGCTGTGCTGTTAGGGTAGCACCGCCTGTTTGTGTATGAAAGCGTAGCATCAATGCTTTTTCATCTGTTGCGCCTAATTCTTTCATTATATTCGCCCACATTTTTCTTGCCGCTCTAAATTTTGCTACCTCTTCAAATAAATTATTATGGGCATTAAAAAAGAAAGAAAGTCTTTTCCCAAATACATTAATATCTAAACCTTTTTCTTGCGCCGCTTTTACATAAGCTTTACCATTACTTAAAGTGAATGCAATTTCTTGAACCGCTGTGCTTCCTGCTTCTCTTATATGATATCCAGAAATACTAATACTATTCCATTTTGGTAGGTTTGTTCCACACCATTCAAATATATCTGTTATGATGCGCATGGAATACTTAGGAGGGTAGATGTAGGTTCCTCTAGCAGCGTATTCTTTTAAAATATCATTTTGAATAGTTCCTGCCAATTGTTTTGGATCAATGCCTCTTTTTTTTGCCAATGCAACATACAACGCTAACAATATAAATCCTGTTGAATTAATAGTCATTGAAGTACTAATCTTATCCAAAGGAATGTCCTTAAACAAAATTTCCATATCTGCCAATGAACATATGGATACACCCACTTTCCCCACTTCTCCATCCGATAAACTATGGTCTGGATCATAACCTATTTGTGTAGGTAAATCAAATGCAACACTTAATCCCATCACTCCTTGTGATAATAAGAAATGATATCGTTTATTACTTTCTTCTGCAGTAGAAAAACCTGCATACTGTCGCATCGTCCATAATTTACCACGATACATATCGGGTTGCACTCCTCGAGTATATGGGAATGCACCTGGTAACAATTCGCCATCTATTTGACTTGGCAAATCAGATTGGGTATACACTTTTTGTATGGGTATGCCACTGTCGGTCTTTTTCACTTTATCTTCCATTCTTAAATTTACGAAAAAATCAATTCCCTTTGGGCTGGATAATATTTCTATTTTCGAAATTTTAGATAAATGGCATATCCAATACTTATCGTAATTTTGACTTAGAACCTAAAAATTTCACTTTATGTCTACAGATACTATTTTAAAGACCCCAGTAAGTTTCACTGCCAATGCAGTGGAAGAGCTTACGCGCTTAATGGGTGAGCCTGGATTTGATCAACAACAACGTTTACGTGTGGGTGTCAAAGGCGGTGGTTGCTCTGGTATGACCTATGTTTTAGGGTTTGATGTGCCTAAACAAGAGGATTTGCAGTTTGTTTTTGAAGGCGTTCCTTGCTGTATGGAAGCGGCGCATCAAATTTACCTATACGGAATGACCATTGACTGGCAAGGCGGCTTAAATAGCCGTGGTTTCACCTTTACCAACCCAAATGCTTCTAGCACCTGTGGTTGTGGTACCAGCTTCGCAGTTTAATCGCTCACCATATTATTTTAAAAGCCCTGGGTAATTCTAGGGCTTTTTTGTTGCCATTCATTATTCGTGAAGATTGCATGATGCATCTTTAACAATGATAATGGATACAACTGCAGTTGGAATCATTTGTAGAGCTGGTAGCATATAATTCCGTAGCGAATTTTTGAGCATAGCGTACTAATAGGAATAAATGCTGAGCCAACCAAACAGATACTAAGATGGATATTAAAGCTTTACAATTGTGTAATACTACAGCGCATGCGAAGGTTCGCCAAGGAATTCATATGCAACCAGCGTAACAAATGGAAGGCAACAAAAAGGCCTCACGGTGAAGTGAGGCCTTTAATTATAATAAACGAATTGACGTTTTATTTTTTGCTATCAGCGCGTCCTAATGGTTTGTCTTTTGCAAAGTCAACCAATACTGGAGCAGCAACGAAGATAGAAGAGTAAGTACCAGTGATGATACCAATTAACATTGCAAATGCAAATCCTCTTGTTACTTCACCACCAAAGATAAACAAGATTAAGATTACTAAGAATACTGTTAATGAAGTCATTACAGTACGACTTAATGTTTCGTTAATTGCTCGGTTGATAATGCTAGCGTTATCTGAACCTTTCATTAATTTAGAATCTTCACGAATACGGTCATATACAATCACCGTGTCATTCATAGAGAAACCAATTACAGTTAATACCGCAGCAATAAAGTGCTGGTCAATCTCTAATGGGAATGGAACAACTTTTCTTAAGAAACTAAATACAATCAATGTTACGAATACGTCGTGTAACAAAGAGAAGATAGTACCTAAAGAGTATCTCCAGTCACGGAAACGAATAAAGATATATAAACAGATTGCGATTAAAGCGAATATAGTTGCTTTAGTTGCACCTGCTTTTAAGTCATCAGATATAGTAGGTAATACTGTTTGAGAACTTTGCTTGAATTGAGTATCAAACTCTTTGAAGCTAGTACCAGTCGGTAATTGCTTAGCTAAACCTTTAAACAATAATGCTTCTACTTCTTGATCAATATTATTTCCTTGCTCCTTAATTTTATAAGAAGTAGTGATGTTAATTTGATTTTTAGTATCTACTGTTTTAATAATTGGTGCTTCACCAAATACCTTCTTTAAATCTTCACGAACTGATTCAATATTTACAGCGCTGCTAAATTTAACAGTGTAGCTTCTACCACCTGCAAATTCTACACCTTGATCAAATCCGTTAAAGAAAGAAGCGATACCCATAACTAATACTAGAGCAGACAATACGTATGCGTACTTTCTGAATTCAATAAATTTGAATGTAGCGTGTTTGAAGATAGATCTAGAAACAGCGGTAAAATATTCAAAGTGTCTGTTCTTGCTAGTGTAGATATCAGTGATTAAACGTGATACTAAGATTCCACAGAACAATGATAATAAGATACCAATAATTTGTGTTGTAGCGAATCCAAGTACTGGACCTAAACCAAAGTAAGCTAAGATACAAGCAGTTAAAAGGGTAGTAACGTGTGCATCCAAAACTGGAGACATAGAACGCTTATATCCGTCAGCAACCGCCATTTGATAGCTCTTGCCTTTTGTTAACTCCTCTTTGATTCTTTCAAATATAATTACGTTTGTATCCACTGCCATACCAACAGTTAATACTAAACCGGCGATACCAGGCGCAGTTAAAGTAAATCCTAGTGCACTTAAAATACCGATAGTAAATAATAAGTTTAAGATTAAGGCAATGTTTGCTACCCAACCACCAGTGTTGAAGTATAATAACATTAATGCAAATATTACTAAGAAGGCAATGCCGAATGACATTAAACCACCTTGGATAGATGCTTTACCTAAAGTTGGACCTACTTGTTGTTCTTGTACAATTTTAGCTGGAGCAGGTAATTTACCACTCTCTAATATCTCAGCTAAATCTTGTGCAGTTTTTAAAGTATAGTTACCAGAGATAGATGAGTTACCAGTTGTGATAGCATCATTAACATTTGGTGCAGAATAAACAATATTGTCAAGTACAATAGCTAAAGGCTTGCCAACATTTTTAGATGTCATTTTAGCCCAGATAGTTGTACCAACTTTGTCCATATTCATTTTGATGGCCACTTTTCCTCTTTCGTCAAAATCTTGAGCAGCATTAGCAACGTGATCACCTTCTAATTCAGCTTGACCGTTGTCTAAAGTTTTGATTGCATAAATAGGTAAAACTTCTTTTGCTTTCGCATCTTCAGCTTCTACTTTTCCATACATGAATACTAAGTTAGAAGGAAATTTAGATTTCACTTCTGGTAATGCTAACCATGCATTTAATTTAGCAGTATCTTTTTTTAATGTATAACCAATTTCTCCAGGGAAAATGTATTGACCATTTTTACCTTGGTATGGTTGTGTAAACTGAACCAATTTTAATAATGGGTTCTTGTTTGGATTTAATTTTGAAGTATCCAATTTAGCAGTTGCATTGCTGTCCTTGATTCCAGCTAAGTTTGCTTCAATTGCTTTATCAGCAGCAGTGATACCACCTTGAACGTCTTTATTTTCTAAAGTATATACTTCAAAGAATTGAAGGTTTGCAGTTGATTGTAAATAAGAACGTACTCTTTCCTTATCGTTAATACCAGCTAACTCAATACTGATAATACCTTTGTTGGCATCAGGGTTGATATTAGGAGATGCTAAACCGAATTTATCGATACGTGTTCTTAAAATCTTATATGTGTTATTAAATGCAATAGTTGATTGGTCTCTTAAATAACTTGCAACTACATCATCAGATGCATCAAATTTCAATTTACCATTACTTCTTGTTGCGAATAAAGGTGCTAATTTACCTGTAGGATTAACACGAGCATATTCTTCTCTAAATAAAGAGATTAAGTCTGCACGGCTATTTGCTTTTTTAGCAACGGCATTGTTTAATGCAGTGTTAAAAGAAGGGTCTTTAGTATAATTAGCTAATGATTTGATTAAGCCGTCTAAGCCCACTTCCATGGTTACGCTCATACCGCCTTGTAAATCAAGACCTAACATCAATTCTTTTTCTTTAGCAGAAGCATAAGTTGTTAAACCAAAAGCTAATTTGGTATCTTTTGTACTGTCTAATAAATGTTTGTAATACGCTTTTTGTAAATCGCTTACACTGTCATTGTAAAGTAATTGCTCTTCTTTGTTAGAAGGGTAAACTTGCTCAGCCTTTGGGAATTTTTTTACCCAAGCTGATGCCTTGGCATCCATTGCTTTTTCGTGGCTACGAACGAACCAAGTAAACGACAATTGGTAAAGACAAATTAAAATAAGCGCAATTGCAAAAAAGCGCACTAATCCTTTGAGTTGCATAATAGTTTGGTTAACTGATTTTTAGTCGGCAAATATAATGGAAACAAGGGAAAAATAGGCCAAAAAGGTATTATTTTCCTAGTTCAAAACGATGTCAAAATAAAGGGGAGAATTGGCAGGAATACTACCCATTGCTTGAGCTCCATATCCCAATGAAGATGGGATAAGTACTTTCATATGACCGCCTTTACCAATTTTAGGTACCGCAATTTGCCATCCTGGTATTAATTGACTCAAAGAATAGGAAATGGTACTAGCATCAAATTGAGTGCCATTTAACAAAGTTCCTGTATAAGTCATTGATATTGTTTCACATAGGTTTGGATGTGTTGCTGCACCTGGAGTGATAATTTGATATAAAATACCACTTGGATCGGTTGTATAAGTAATATTATGAGCAACACAATAAGCAACCATCGCTGTATTTTGTGTAGAATTATGATCTGGGGCAAAATCTGCAGTAAGGGTACAAGCACCAGATTTACTGCAAGCACTTTGTGTAGAAATGGTCAAAATAAGGGCAAAAATTGCCAAAATTGATATAAAACCAGTTGTTTTTCGTGTGTTTTTGTTAAAAATGCTCATTTTTTGTTTTTTATATGTTTTAGTTCTTGAAATCTTTGTTCATTCATTTCGGAAGTAAACTGTTGATACAACCAGCCAAATCCTATAGAGATTGCAATAATTGCAATAATAATCCATAATTCGTTCCCCCAACTATTTGCTTCCATGTTAGCCCTTTCATACCAACCTAGTTCAGAAATGATCATTACTAGGACTCCTAAGCTTAAACCTACGCTTAGACCTCTTAAAAAAGGACGACGTTTATAATGCGGTTGTAGGCGTTCCTTTTCCCATTGTTGATAGAATTTTTCCTCATCTAGGCTTATCATGCAGCAAATTTATGAAATGACAACTATAATATACGACTCATGACGTACTTTTAATTTCAAATTAACGATTGTATTATATGAAAGCACTTATTCAAAAATGGGGCATAACCATTTATATTCTGTTATTGTCTGTTCACTTATATGCACAAGTATTAGGGGAAGCATTTAGTTCGCTTCAGTTTGTAACCAAAGTTTTATTGTTGCCAACCTTAATAATTTTCCTAATGTCACAGGAAGGTTTTACAAAATCTTCAAATACAAAATGGTTGCTAATAGTTGCTCTTTTTGGTTCCTTCATGGGGGATGTATTGTTAACCTATCCAAATTACTTTATCCTAGGGATGGTTGCTTTTATGACAACACATATTTTTAATATCTTATTCTTTAATTCATTGAATAGCATAGGACAAGAAAAGTCAAAAAAATTCTTGGCATTTAGTGCAATCTTAGCTGGTTTTTGTGTGTTGATATTTTTCCAATTAAAAGATGCAATGGGAAGTTTGATTTATCCAATATTAGTTTATATGGTTTTAATATGTAGTTCGGCTTTAATGGCTATTCATGCTGGAGGAAATATAAAAGGTGCAATTATTTCAAAACTATTTTGGTTCCCAGGCATGTTGTTTTTTGTTACATCAGATACTGTATTGGCTTTTAATAAATTTAGCTGGGAAAAATCTGGTTTACATATTCATAATATTGGTTTGGTGACGATGCTAACTTATGGTGTTGCGCAATTATTATTAGTAAAAGGGTTTCAATTATTCATTAAGCAAGCATCATTTTCGGAGCAACATTAATTTCATATTATTATTGTTTATTATTGAAGATGCGTATGTTCGTTGCTCTTAGATTATCGTATTAGTCGTTTTAAAGTAATAGGCATTTTTGAAATGTATTTAATAAAAAAGGCCCCTCAAATGAGGAGCCTTTTTTTATGCGTATGCGAATAAATCGCAACTTAATTTTAGTAACCCATGCCACCCATATCAGGAGCACCACCTTGTGGAGCAGCTGCTGGAGCTGGCTTGTCAGCAATTACACATTCTGTTGTTAACAACATAGATGCAATTGATGCTGCATTTTCTAATGCAACTCTAGATACTTTAGTTGGATCGATAACACCTGCTTTGAATAAGTTTTCGAAAACTTCTGTTCTTGCATTGAAACCAAAGTCGTCTTTACCTTCTTTGATTCTTTGTACAACGATAGAACCTTCGATACCGCTATTCTTAACAATTTGACGTAATGGTTCTTCAATTGCACGACGTACAATTTGGATACCAGTATTTTCGTCTTCGTTAGCACCTTTTAATTTATCTAAACTTGCTACTGCACGAATGTATGCAACACCACCACCTGGTACGATACCTTCTTCAACTGCAGCACGTGTAGCGTGTAAAGCATCGTCAACACGATCTTTCTTTTCTTTCATTTCAGTTTCAGTTGCAGCACCTACATAAAGTACAGCTACACCACCACTTAATTTAGCTAAACGCTCTTGTAATTTTTCTTTATCGTATTCAGAAGTTGTGTTTTCAATTTGAGCCTTAATTTGATTTACACGACTTGTGATATCTGCTTTTTTACCTTTACCACCAACAATAACAGTGTTGTCTTTGTCAATAGTGATAGAAGATGCTTGACCTAAATAAGATAAGTCTGCATTTTCTAATTTGAATCCTTGCTCTTCGCTAATTACAGTACCTGCAGTTAAGATAGCAATGTCAGTTAACATTTCTTTTCTTCTGTCACCAAATCCTGGAGCTTTAACAGCAGCCACTTTGATGGTACCACGTAATTTATTAACTACCAATGTTGCCATTGCTTCACCTTCTAAATCTTCGGCAATGATTACTAATGGACGACTTGTTTGTGCAACTTTCTCTAAAATATGTAAGATGTCTTTCATTGCAGAAATCTTCTTATCATAAATTAAGATATATGGATTTTGCATTTCAGCTTCCATCTTTTCGCTATTTGTAACGAAGTATGGAGAAACGTATCCACGATCAAATTGCATACCTTCCACAACATCAACTGTTGTATCAGTACCCTTAGCTTCTTCAACA
>CANFLP010000039.1 GCA_947447835.1 Bacteroidota bacterium | reverse complement strand
TCTTGTAAGTTATGACCTTCACCTGGGATGTAGGCAATAACCTCAATCTTATTAGTCAAACGTACTTTAGCTACTTTACGTAACGCAGAGTTTGGTTTTTTTGGTGTAGTTGTATACACTCTTGTACAAACGCCACGACGCTGAGGACATGCATCCAAAGCTCTTGATTTACTTTTCGCCCTGATGATCTCACGGCCTTTTCTAACTAGTTGCTGAATAGTAGGCATTTATTATGCTATTTTGTTCATTTCGGTTTATAAAAAATTCGGACGGCAAAGGTAATGGCTGTGAACGAATTACCAAAATGTTTATTGGCTAATTTTAAAAAAATAAAGCAAATACCCATTTTTTACCTTGAAAAAACAGTTGAAAGCCGAATTGTTACTTTTCAACTGTTTGATTTTCAGCTAATTAACTATATATGTAGTAACCAGTTGTGTTTGTCCACAATATTTCCCATTCTTAGGTCATTCAATTGTTTTTTTAGTGCTGGACCGACTATTAAGGCATTCATATCAAAATCCATCACGTATTCCCCATGCGCTAATTTTGAAATATAAGAGACAACTGCAGCTGTTCCAACGCCAAAAACTTCTTGGAATAATCCTTTTTTGTGCGCATCTACGATTTCTGCAACCGATAAAAATCTTTCTTCAACCTCATAGCCCATTTCTCTTAATAATGTAATTGCTGAATCGCGTGTCACCCCTTTTAACACAGTTCCTCTTTCAACAGTTGGAGTAATAATTTTCCCATCAATTACAAACATCACATTCATCATTCCCACTTCCTCTACAAATTTATGTTCTAATGCATCCGTCCATAATACTTGATCATACCCATTTTTTTGCGCCAAAGTAACAGGATGTAAACTAGCACCATAATTTCCGCCATTCTTTGCAAACCCAACACCACCTGGCGTTGCACGTGTATAGTGCTGCTCAATATATATTTTCATAGGTGCTGCAAAATAAGGACCACTTGGTCCCAAAATAATCATGAACTTATAAGTTAATGAAGGACGTACACCTAAAAAAGGATCCGTTGCAATCATAAACGGTCTGATATATAATGATGCATCTGGTTTATTAGGGATCCAATCTTTTTCCAAATTAATTAACTGCTTCATGCCTTCCATGAAAATCCATTCAGGTATAGTAGGCATTTCCATTCTTTCGGCAGAAATATTAAAACGTTTAAAATTTTGATCTGGTCGAAATATAACAACATCCTCTTTGTCATTTTTAAAAGCCTTAATTCCTTCGAAAATGGTTTGGCCGTAATGCAACATAGCACTTGAAGGATCTACTTCAAAAGGGGCATAGGGCTTGATTTCCACATTTTTCCATTCCCCATTTTCATAATCTGCAACCAGCATATGATCTGTGAAATTTTTTCCAAAAGCAATTTCATTCATATTGAATGTTGGAAGTTTTGGATGGGCGTTCTTGGTAACTGGGATGGAGATTGTAGACATATACTTTCTATTTAAAAATCATTAAGGTTTTAAAGAAACAAATATAAGCATAACACAAAAAACTTACAAGTGTTATTTTTTCAAACGAAGCAATTGAGTTAATTTTCCAACCCAATGCTAGATCCAAAAACGATATTACCCGCCGCTGCGCTTGTTTCTTTGTTCAAAGATACTTTGGTATTACCTGAAAAGGAAATAAAGTCGGTAGAAAATGAAGAGAAGGCCATTATTACTGCCATAGGAAAAGAAGCCATAGCAACTACACCAGTGAATGAAGTAGTAAATGAACAAAAAACAACTACTCCTACCCCAGTGAAATTTTTAGGAGATCATCTTAAAAAAATTATTGTAATTGTAAATGATGCTGATGCGGTGCATTTAAATGAAACTGATTTAGGTTTATTGTCCTCTATTTTAAATGCATGTAAATTAACATTGGCAGATATTGCATTAATCAATATTGCTCAACAGTCGTTAAGTATGCATGAAATACTAACCACACTTCCTTCTCAATTAGTACTTACATTTGATTTAAATAGTACCCAATTAAAAATAAAATTACCTACTACATTATACAAGCCAATTGTTTTGGGAGAGACACATATTTTATTTAGTAGTAGCCTACAAAGCATGCAGGGAGCGGATCAAACAGCGAAATTAGAAAAGTCTAAACTATGGAATGCGTTAAAATTATTATTCAAATTGTAATTGCTTAATTATAATGTAAGCATTCTTTTATTTACTTATTATTATCGTTTAATAATTCATCATTTTCAAATCATAATCAATATATTTTGCAATGCACACCTTAATTTTTGCAACCAATAACCAAAATAAAGTTAACGAGATCCAATCCTTAGTGGGGAGCGATTTTAGCATCATTGCGTTAAAAGAAGCAGGCATTGATATTGATATTCCTGAACCACATGAGACTTTACAAGAGAATGCCGCAGAGAAAGCAAACACTATTTTTAACTTGACAAATCAAAATTGTTTTAGTGAAGATACTGGATTGGAAATAGAATCATTGCAAGGTGCACCAGGTGTAAAGAGTGCAAGATATGCAGGAGAAGGTCGCGACTTTCAAGCAAATATTGATAAAGTATTAAATTGTCTTGCTGATCATAATAACAGAAATGCTCAATTTAGAACTGTAATTTGTTTAATATGGGGGAATGATCAAGATGGCATACAGACTTACTATTTTGAAGGTATCTGTAAAGGACATATCGCTACTGAAATGCATGGAGAGAAAGGCTTTGGATACGATCCCATTTTTATTCCAGAAGGCGCTACAAAAAGCTTTGCGCAAATGACGATGGAAGAAAAAAACAAATACAGTCACCGTCAAAAAGCGGTTACCCAACTATTTGAATTTTTAAGGTCTAAATAGCTATTGAATGATTGGTGTTGTTGCATTCCAAATTTTCCAACTTTCGGCTGCTTGAATATGCAACATCTCTAAACCATTTTGGATTGTTGCACCTTGCTTAGCACCATGAGTCAAAAACAAAGTTTCAGCAGGATTATAAATTAAATCAAATAAATGGTGTTTTGAAGTAATAGCCTCATAAGGAATAGGGGGCGCTTCATTTACGTTAGGATACATACCTACAGGGCTAGTATTAATGATGAGTGTATGCGCTCCAACAACTTCCTTTGTAAGTTGATCATATCCGATACTATTAGCCCCACTGGATCTAGAAACAAACTGATATTTAATCCCCCTTTTTTTCATAACCCACTCCACTGCAGCAGCTGCGCCACCTGTACCTAGAATCAATGCATGTGTGTGGTGTAGTTTAAGAAATGGAATTAATGAATTTTCAAAACCAATTACATCTGTATTATATCCATACAATTCATTGTTGAATTTACGAATGCAATTACAAGCATGTATCAATTTCACAACCGAAGATGGATGTTGTAAAAATGGAATCACTTCTTTTTTATAAGGGATGGTAACGTTCAATCCTATTAAACTTGGATCTGTTTCCCATAATGCTGCAAAATCACCCATACTAGGTATTGGGTAGTTTGCATACTGCGCATCCAATATATTTTCCTTTTGAAATTTATCTTTAAAATAACCTTGTGAAAAGGAATGTGATAAAGGATATCCTATGAGACCAAGATGACGCAAGTTTATTTATTTAAGTATAAATTAAATGTATCTCCTCTTAATCCAATACGCATAGCTTCTAATGGAATTACTTCAGTTGGAGCAATATTACCTAGGTTTACATTACATCCAATTAGTTCAAGGAAATATAATTGTTGTGCTTTTTGCGGGGCTTCCCACAAAATTTTCTCTGCAGGAATTTTTGTTAAAATTTCTTGCACCAAACCTTCACGTACTTCACCACTACCCCTATAAATACCTACGTTACCAGCCTCACGAGCTTCTGCAATTACATATTCCGATCCTGCACTTAATTCTGCAGTCATTAATTCAATCCATTTATAAGGAGGAATAATATGTGCTGCATCCTTACTACCAACCTCACTTATAACTTTTGAAATTTTGGCAATTTTTTCAATATAACCACATTTCTCGGCATGTGGAATTTCGATAGAACCATCACTTACTTCAATTAAATCAATTTTATAATCTTTACACATAGCAATATAATCGTCAAACTGATTACGTATTACAAATGCCTCAAACAAGGTGCCACCAAAATATACGGGTATGCCATGGGATTGGTATAACTCAATCTTTTGGCGCAAATTGGGAGTAACCGCCGATGTACCAAATCCCAATTTTACAACGTCGGTATGTCCACCTGAAATACTAATAAAATTTTCTGCTTCTCCAAAGCTTAATCCCTTATCCATTACCATTGTTAAACCATGAGCGCGTGGTTTACTTGTTCTTTCTGGTATCTGTGTCAAATTAAAATTCATCATAGGTAGTCACTTATATATCGTTCAAAGGTAACTCAAATTGCTTAAGATATTTTACCCTTCTTATATTGTCCAATTAACTCCGCCACTTTAGTATCCTGCATCATTTCAGGATAAAACTTAATGAGTTTCTTAAGTAATTTCGAAGATTTTGACAATGCCATTTCTAATTGCAAATAGCCTTCGGATGTCTTGCCCATCATATACAAAACTGCACTGCGGTAGAATATAAATATTACTTTGCCTTGTGTAGACAAATAGGCAATTTCTGTTTGTTCCAAGGCCGCGTCCAATTGTTGATTTGCAACTAAACATTTGATTAAATATTCCCAGCCTGCAATTTGCTTTGGCTTGTTTTTTACTACCGTTCCAAAATAAATTGCAGCCTCTTTAAATTGTTCCAAATTCATGTAACACTCTCCTATTAAAATATAATATTCATTAATGTGCTTATGAATTCTCATGGCATGCTCCAACTGCTTAATAGCTTGTTCCCATTGCCCCTCCTGCATATAAGTAGCAGCAATTTTTTGATACAATCTACTGTCATCTGGGTTTAGGTGAACAGCTTTTTTATAATGAAACCTGGCTTGTGCAAAATTTTTCATTCGATGATAACAATGACCAATAGCTTCATAAATCACATCTTCAGGACGTGATAATTCTAATACCTTTTCCAACGCTTCAATTGCTTCTTTATATTTACGGATACGTAAATATGCATCACCCATATTGCGATACGCATAATCAAATTTCTCGTCTATCACAATCGCATATTGATAGGCATCAATTGCTTTTTCATGCAATTTTAAACCCTGATAAGCAGCAGCCAAATTAAACCATGCCAAAGCATTATAAGGTTGCTCATCAATGATACGTTGATGCAATCGTATACTTTCTTCGTTCCTTCCTGTAAAATCGGTCCAGAAGCAAATTTTATACAGCGCTTCTTCATTCATTGGGTCATCCTCTAATACCAACTGTAAACAATCAAAAACTTTATCAAAAGCTTCATGATCATCATACACATCGGCTAACTCAAACAATACTTCGGTACGTTCAACCCCTTCAAACAAATGCAAGGCTTCTTGTAATAATACAATTGCCTCCTCTGGTTTATCCAAGGCTAGATATGCATCTGTTTTTAAAATAAACAAATTCATGTCCTTATGATCATATAATGCAGCAGTATCTAATAATTGTAAAGCCTCTTTGTATTTTCTGGTTGCTAGGAGTAGATCGGCCTTTTTAATCATTAACAAAGCCGAAAAAGGGTATTGATCCAACGCAAGATCAGCGGCTTGTATAGCTTCTCCTATTTCGTCCTGCTCATCTAAATGGGCAATAATACGTTCAAAATCGTCCTCTTCGATATAGGCATTCGCCCTCCCCTGCTTCAAATTTTGATAACGAAGCAAAAGTTCCTTGATATCTCCTCCATCTTCCTCCTTTTGACGATCAAACATAGTTAAAATATTTGTAATCAATAATTAAGTCGCTGATTTTCAGTATGTTGTCAAAATAATCAAATACAGCTTCTACTTAAATATACTATGGTCAGTTAAATTGGCCATATTTTGTTGTTCACAATTATGATTAGGATAGTTAGAATAAAAGTTTTTGAAACACCCAATAAACCGATATCTTTGTAACAATCATGCGTCCTTTAAAAAACATATTATTATCTGCTTTTGCCACTTGCCTTTTGTTAGTGTCTGCAAAGTCATATGCAAGTTTGATTGTTACAGGAAGCGTTGAATCTAAAAAAGTTGCTGAAAAATATTCATTAAAAAACTTGAGTTCTTTATCACATAAAACTGCAAGTTTTTCAACTTTAAAATTTAGTCTAGAATTCAAAGGATTTGCAAATACAAACTCAAGCAGTGTTTCTAATGTCAATGCAAATTATTTAAAATATAACAAGGGAAATATTTCTTATGTAATCCCATATCGTTATAAAGTGATCTTGTCTAAATTCAAGACACCTTCTGCTCAGTAATTTTCAATTACCTCTTTTTACAGTACTCTTTTTTTAATCAATATTTTGATATTGATCTCTGTTGATATTAAACTGACTCAATGGGATTGGACTAAAATCAATTTTAGTGGCTTGATATTGAATGGAAGTGCCAGCAACGGGAATGATAGTATAAGATAACACCAAGCCAGGTACTTCTTTAAAAGCCAATTCAAAAGCATTCACAGTTGTAGCAATTTCTGGTGTATACCAAATTTGATAAATGACCCCATCACTCCATTTTAATTCAACACCCTTGCAAGTATAACCGAGTATTTTGGCAATAGAATCTGAAACGATCACCTTCATAGAAAGTAGGTTTGGCAATGTGGCTGGAGGATAAGTAACCTCTTGTAAAAAATGACTAGAGCCAATATCTTTTGTAATTACCGCAGTTGTTTGCTGTGTATTAAAAAGTAAGGTTTGAATAAGTTGAGGCGTTGTTAAAATAGTTTTACAAGCATCTCCTTTAACATATACCCATTTTGAACCAATTGTATCAAGTTTTGCAACCTGTGTAATAGCGTATTGAAGCGTACACTCTCCTATCACTTTACTTTGCGCTTTCAAAGAAAAAAACGAAAAAAAAATGCAGCCAATTATTAGGGGGGTAATGCGATGCGTCATGTATACTATTGATAAGAAAAGACCCTATGAAAGGGCCTTTTCTTGACAAAAATTATTTTTTATGCTTCTCTTTTAAATCTTGTACTTTCTTTTGAGCATCCATCATTTGCTCATACTTACCTTGCCAATTACTTTTTTTCTTTGGCGTCTTACGCTTCACGTCGATATCTGCTAAAATTTTATCATGATTGATGATGAATTTTTGAATCACTAATTGTAACAATAAAGTAACAACGTTTGAAACTGTGTAATACCAAGTTAAAGCCGAAGGCAAACGATTAAAGATAAACAACAACATTACAGGGAAAATGTAAGGCATGTATTTCAATGCTGGATTGTCCTGTGTTGGCGTCATTGACATATTGTAAACTGAAATAAACACACTTGTAATTACGGCTGTCAAAGTAAATAAACTAATATGATCTCCAAATCCCATTGGAACAGTAAATGGCAATTTAGCAATTACATCATAGCTAGATAAATCCTGACTCCATAAGAAAGATTGGCCTCTTAAGGAGATGTTTGAGTTAAAGAAGCTATATAATGCAAAGAAGATCGGAATCTGCAATAAAGCAGGAATACAACCACCTAATGGGTTTACACCAGCTTCTCTAAACAATTTCATTTGCTCCATAGCAAAGCCTTGTTGATCATCACCTAATTTCTTTTTAATCTCATCTAACTCAGGTTTTAATACTTTCATCTTAGCACTACTCAAATAACTAGAATAAGTTAAAGGCGACGTTACTAAACGAATAAAGATGGTTAGTAATAATACAACCCATCCGTAATTAGATACAAAACCTGCAAAGAAATCAAATACAGGCATTATTATAAACTTATTAATAGGACGTACAAATGAATATAAGTCTCTACCTAAGTTTACCATTTTCTCCATCTCTGGAGCCTGTGTTTTTAATATTTGAAAATCGTTGGGGCCATAAAATAATGTCAATGGTATATTCACAACAGCACCACTTACTTTGGTTTGCAATTGAGATTGCATAGTAGCCAATGCATTACTAGAATCAGTCTTCCTTTGCCAGTCTACTTTACCAGAAGCAAATCCGTCTTTAGCAACTAAGGTTGTGCTAAAAAATTGTTGAACTAAGCCCACCCACTGAACTGGTTTTTCAAAAGCTCTTGAAGTTTTACTAGAGATGTAATCAAATTCATTTCCCTCAGAAAAACAAACATTGGAAACTTGGCGCTCATACTGTGAAGTACGCTCTTGTTGATAAGAGTGCACATCCCACAATAAATTAATTTGTCCATTGGTTAATAATTGATCGGCTCCATCTAATTGTATATTCCAATCAATATTATATTTGTTAGGATATAAAGTAAACTGATGATGAATAGTTTTACCCGATGGTGTAGTCCATGCATATTCAATTTTTTGAACACCATTATTTCCAGGTAATACATTTACAAAAGGGAATATTACTTTATTAATTTGTGCAGTTTGATTATTGCCAATATTTACTGGATAGTTAAGTGTACTACTATCCCCTAATTGAACTAATGCCTTTTGAGCATTCTTGTATTTTTTTAAAGTCACGCCAACTACCTGACCCCCTTTGTTGCTAAACTGAACTTTAATTAAGTCATTCTCTAAACTAGAAAATTGCTCTTTAACAGAATCAACGGCAATTGCTTGACCTGAAGCACTATCTACTTTAATTGGATTTTTTGCTGCAGCCTCTTTTTCGGCAGTAGCTTTTACCATTGCAACCGAATCATCAAAATGCTTTTTATATGCTTGCATTTCGGTTTGTTGCTTATTCGTATACCAGAAATAGCTAAAAAACAAACCAGCTAATAAAACAAACCCAATGACCGTATTTTTATCAGTATTCATATTCAATGTTTAAACGTAAATAACGTGGGGCAAAGGTATGTTTTTTATAGGTTTTTACTATACTTTCCCCCCACTAAATACAGGGCATCCGTCATCTCGCCTAAACTGCAATATTTGACTGCTTCCATGAGTATTTCAAACAGATTGTCATTGTTAAGACTAGCCTGTTTTAGTAGCTCTAAATAGATCATTTTCTTGGTCGGATTACGTTTTTTAAACATTTGTAAGCATTGAACCTGTCTTGTCCTTTCTTTTTTTGTGGACCTGATAATGTTTTTATGATCCACCTTTAAAGAGGCATTTTCATTCAAGAAAGTATTTACCCCAACAATTGGAATTTCACCATGGTGCTTTTTGGTCTCATATACCCAACTTTCCTCCTGAATTTTAGACCTTTGATACATTCTTTCCATAGCACCCAACACACCACCTCTGGAATTGATTTTGTCAAATTCTTGCATGACTGCCTCCTCAACCAAATCGGTTAATTCAGTAATCAAGAAACTACCTTGTTGGAAATTTTCAACTTTAGCAGTCCCTAATTCTTTATTAATAATTAATTGAATTGCCAAGGCTCTTCTAACACTTTCTTCGGTAGGGGTTGTAATAGCTTCGTCGTAAGCGTTCGTGTGTAAGCTATTGCACTGATCATATATTGCATATAAGGCTTGAAGCGTTGTACGAATATCATTAAAATCAATTTCTTGTGCATGCAAACTGCGACCACTAGTTTGAATATGGTATTTTAATTTTTGAGAACGTAGATTAGCCTTGTATTTCAGCTTCATAACACGAGACCAAATTCTTCGGGCAACCCTACCAATGACAGCATATTCAGGATCCATTCCATTGCTAAAAAAGAAGCTTAAGTTGGGCATGAAATCATCAATCGCAATACCTCTATTTAAAAAATATTCAACATAGGTAAACCCGTTTGCTAATGTAAAAGCCAATTGTGTAATTGGATTTGCACCTGCCTCGGCAATATGATATCCTGATATAGAAATACTATAAAAATTAGTGATTTTATTTTTTGCAAAATATACTTGTACATCCCCCATCATACGCAATGCAAAGTCGGTAGAAAAGATACAAGTATTCTGCGCTTGATCTTCCTTTAAAATATCTGCTTGTAAAGTACCTCTAAGTTTAGTTAGCACATTAGATTTTATTTGTCCATACACTTCTTCATCTAATACTTGATCACCCGACACACCAAGCAATTGCAAGCCCAGTCCGTTATGCCACTTGTTAAAAGGAATTTCCGGATGAATGGACTCATAATTAGGAACTTGTTGATTACCTAAAATAGTTTTTACTTTTTTACGAACCTGTGGCCATAATTTATGTTGCGTAATATATTGCTCACAAGCTTGATCAATTGCAGTGTTAAAAAACATGGCTAACAGCATAGGAGCAGGTCCATTAATTGTCATGCTTACGGAAGTAGTTGATGCATTTAAATCAATCCCTGAATATAGTTTTTTAGTGTCATCCAAACTGGCAACACTTACCCCCGCGTTTCCAATTTTCCCAAACACATCTAACCTAGATGCGGGGTCATGTCCATACAAAGTAACACTATCAAAAGCAGTCGATAATCTAATAGCGGATTGCCCCTTACTTAAATAATGAAAACGCCAATTGGTTCTTTCAGGAGCACCTTCTCCAGCAAACATTCTAGTTGGATCTTCATTTTCTCTTTTCAACTCAAATACCCCTGCAGTAAAAGGATATTTACCCGGCACATTTTCTTTTAACTGCCATTCAACAATATCACCCCAGTCGGCATATTTAGGCAAGTACACTTTATTTAATTCAATGCCAGAAGGAGTTTCAAAAACAAATGGATGCTCTTTACGTTTACCCCTTACATCGTCTACAAAAACCTTTTGTTGATATTTTTTATAGAGTGCAGGCCATTCAGTTACTAGTTGCTTCACCTCAATGTCTAAGGAATTTTCCATTGTTTTTAAAGCCTTAACAAGTGCAGTATTTTTTGATAAAGAAGTATCCTGCATTGTTTTATCTAAGCAATACCACTTTGACGCCAATTGCTTTTGATTTTCAATCCAAATATTATTTTGTTGAATAGTATCCATTATTTCGCTTAAGTAAGCGTTTCTTTTATTCGGGATAGTTGGTGCTGTAATAAAATTTTCATCATAGGGAATTGGATTAACGATACAATTAAAATTAAGGCCAAGCAATGCATTTGTTTTTTGAATTAACTCATTGTACAAGGCTTGCATCCCGGGGTCACTATAATGAGAAGCGATGGTGCCGTAGACTGGACTTGACTTTGCGCTTGCATCAAAAATATGATGTGAACGATTGTATTGCTTACGAACATCTCTTAACGCATCTAATCCACCGGATCTATCAAATTTATTAATGCCAATAATTTCTGCAAAGTCAATCATATTAATTTTTTCCAGTTGTGTAGGCGCACCAAACTCTGGAGTCATTATATAAACAGGTAAATTTACATAGTCCACGATGGTTGCATCATTTTGCCCAACACCTGCTGTCTCAATTACAATACAATCAAAACCAGCTTCTCTACACAAATCTATCACACCATCCATGCAACTAGCAACGGATTGTACGTCGCTTCTGGTTGCCAATGAACGCATATAAACATTAGGGTGATGAATTGCATTCATTCTAATTCTATCACCAAGAAGTGCACCGCCTGTTTTACGTTTAGATGGATCTACAGAAACAACTGCAATCGTTTTAGTTGGATTACATTGAACAAAATATTGTACAAGCCTATCAACTACAGTGGACTTTCCAGCACCACCAGTTCCAGTTAATCCAATTATTGGAATGGTAGATTGAGCTTTTTTTTCTGACTTCTTTTTCTTAGCAACTTTAAGATCTCCATTCTGCAAAAGTGTAATGTTGCGGCTTAATATGCGAGGATCTATTTTCTTAACTATAGATAATTTAGGTAACCGTTTTTGCGTAAACGCTTTTAAAGTATTTGAACAGATGCGAATTACATCTTTAATCATTCCTTCAATACCCATCTCTAAACCATCATCGGGTAAATAAATTTTAGAGATGCCATTTTTTTCTAACCACTTAGCTTCAGTAGGCAAAATAGTACCTCCACCTCCTCCGACAATTTTTATATGCTGATATCCAGACTGGTCTAATAGTTTTCGTACAAAACTGAAAAATTCTAAATGACCTCCCTGATAAGAAGTAATCGCAATACCTTGAACATCTTCTTCAATGGCAGCTTCGACAATTTCGTAAGCCGATCGATTATGACCAAGGTGAATTATTTCAACCCCATTTTCTTGGAGTACGCGACGCATGATATTAATGGATGCATCATGGCCATCAAATAAACTTGTACAAGTTAAAATCCTAATCTTATTCATGGTATAAAGCTAACAAATGTTAGCAATATACCATCAGTAAATTAAGCGTTTGTTGTAGCGTGTTTTTTAGCAGCTGCTATAAAATGTACGAATAATGGAGCAGGTGCTTCGACCGTGCTTTTTAATTCAGGATGGTATTGAACCCCAATGAAGAAAGGATGGTTTGGCAATTCGACAATCTCTACCAATCCAGTAGCTGGATTCACTCCACTTGTAACCATACCCTTTTCGTGGAAAGTATTTAAATATTCATTATTAAACTCATAACGATGGCGGTGACGCTCATTAATTGAAGTTGCTCCATAAATAGTATGTGCCAAAGTATTTTCGGTAATTGTACATGGATAAGAACCTAAACGCATTGTACCGCCCATCATGGTGATTCGCTTTTGTTCTTCCATCATATTAATAACTGGATCTGGACTTTCAGGATCCATCTCAACGGAATGTGCTTGTTTTAATCCTAATACATTTCTTGCAAATTCAATTACTGCCATTTGCATTCCCAAACAAATACCAAAGAAAGGCATTTTGTTTTCTCTTGCATATTGAACCGCAAGAATTTTTCCTTCAATTCCTCTATTACCAAAACCAGGAGCCACTAATAAACCATCTAATCCATCTAATTGCTCTTTTACATTTGCAGAAGTAATATTTTCACTGTGCACATTCACTACATTCACTTTTACTTCGTTCATTGCACCTGCATGTATAAAGCTTTCTAAGATAGATTTATATGCATCCTGTAATTCAATATACTTACCAATCAATCCAATATTAACTGTTGATTTTGGATTTTTTAACTTACTTAAAAAGACATTCCATTTCGTTAATTCTGGCTCATTGTATTTAGTAATATTTAGTTTTTTCATTACTATTAAATCCAACTGCTCCTTTAACATTAACAAAGGCACTTCATAAATAGTACTTGCATCTAAAGACTCAATTACGTTACCTGCTTTAACATTACAGAACAAAGCAATCTTACGTTTAATATCATCTGTTAAAGGATGCTCCGTTCTACATACAATTACATCAGGATGTACTCCTGTTTCGCTTAACATTCTAACACTATGTTGTGTTGGTTTTGTTTTTAATTCTTTAGCCGCATTTAAATAAGGAATCAAAGTTAAGTGCACGACCATGACATCCTCAGTTGGTAATTCCCATTGAATTTGACGAACCGTTTCAATAAATGGAGTGCTTTCAATATCACCGACAGTACCACCAATTTCTGTGATAACTACATCAAATTTTCCACCCTCGCCTAATAACAACATTCTACGCTTTATCTCATCGGTAATATGCGGAACTACTTGTACTGTTTTACCTAAAAATTCACCGGCTCTTTCTTTATTAATAACGGTTTGATAGATACGACCCGTTGTGACATTATTTGCTTGAGAAGTTGGGGTATTTAAAAAACGCTCATAGTGCCCTAAATCCAAATCGGTTTCAGCACCATCTTCGGTTACGTAACACTCCCCGTGCTCGTAGGGGTTCAAAGTACCTGGATCCACGTTGATATATGGATCAAATTTTTGAATGGTAGCTGTAATGCCCCTTGCTTGTAGTAGCTTGGCTAACGAAGCCGCGATAATGCCCTTTCCTAAACTACTTGTTACACCACCAGTTACAAAAATATACTTTGCCATAAAAATTAAATTCGTCTAATATTAAAAAAGCAATCCCTATCATAGTTTCCTACGAGGAAATACCCTTTCAACGGGGTTTATTAATCGACCTATCTATTATTGGGAAAAATGCTTAGAGGTCATACAAAACTACGCCAAAAAAAGTGGCTAAAAAAATCAAGCTGAAGGACTAAACAATAAATGTTTATAAGTGTTATTGAAAAGTGAACATCTTAAAATAAAAACAACAAAATTCTATGAAAAAACTACTTTTTGGCCTTTTAACAGTCGTAATTACAGCAGGTTTATTAAGCTGGCATTGGGAAAAAACACAATATAGCTCAGTAAATAAAGCAGACGTAGTAGCATGCTTAAATATGGAAACCCAACAAGCTTATAAATTAGAAGCTTCTACCCCAGCATTTGCGGCTATGCACCCAGCGCCATTGGTGGTAAATCCAGAAAACCTTTTGGGCAAAATGACTTCTTTTGAGGCAGCAGATGGCAAACTAGCAAGCGCGTACTTTATTCCAGCAAAAAAGAAGACAAAAAAATGGTTAATAGTAATTCAAGAATGGTGGGGTTTAAATGACAATATTAAATTAGAGTCAGATAAGTATTACAATGCTTTAGGAGATGTAAACGTTATGGCTGTTGATATGTATGATGGCAAAATTGCAGCAACACCCGATAGCGCTATGAAATTAATGCGTGGTGCGGATATGGGAAGAATGACAGCTATAATTCAAGGAGCTATTAAACATGCTGGAACAGATGCTTCTATTTACAGTGTAGGCTGGTGTTTTGGTGGTATGTGGAGTTTACAAACTGCAATACTTGCAGGACCACAAGCTAAAGGAACGGTAATGTATTATGGTCGTCCAGAAACAAATATGGATAAATTAAAAGGGATCAAATGTGATATCATTGGATTCTTCGGAAACCAAGACCAAGCTCCTTCACCTGCAATGGTGAATCAGTTTGAAAAAGATATGAAAGAAGCTGGCAAGAATTTGTCTGTAAATAGATATGAAGCGAATCATGGTTTTGCAAATCCAAGCAATCCAAGCTTTAATCCTACAGCAACTGCTGATGCGTATGCAAAAGCAATAGCTTTTTTAAAGGCACACTAATTACAAGCTAATTAATAAGCCTTCAAATTAACAAAGCCCTGTAAAATAGAATTCCATTTGCCTCCGTGGCACGAAGCCAAAGTCGGCTTCATGGAACTAATCTACAGGGCTTTTTTATGCCTTTATTAATTGTGAATTAATACTACATATCGTCTTTAATCTTTCGATAGCTAGCTGTTAAACCACGAATCAACGAAGAACTAAATCCTTGGTGCTCCATTTCATTTAAACCAGCAATGGTACATCCCATTGGCGTTGTTACTTTATCAATTTCTTGTTCTGGATGTGTATTCTTTGTAAGCAATAAATCGGCAGCCCCTTTTACAGTTTGAGCAGCAATTAAAGAAGCTTGTGCAGCACTAAATCCTATCTCAATACCACCTTGAATATTAGCACGAATATATCTTAGTGCATAAGCTGTTCCGCAAGCACCCAATACAGTTGCTGCGTCCATTAATTTCTCATCAATAACAATGCTCTTTCCTAATTGATTAAATAAAGAACTTACGTATTCCACTTTGTCTTTTGCTTTTGCATTGGCACAAATACAAGTCATACTTTGTTGAATAGAAATAGCCGTGTTGGGCATTGCTCTAAATAAAGCAAAATTAGTGTCCAACATTTCTTCCATATCCTTAATCCAAACACCAGTTGCAACACTAATTACAGTGTGTTGACCAGCAGTTAAATAAGGTTTAATATCAGCTACAATGTCTTTTATTTGAAAAGGCTTTACAGCTAGTATTACATAGTTGGCATCCTTTACAGCAGCTTGATTATCTGAAGTTGTAGTTGCACCTTTATCAGCCAAGTGCTGAATGGTAGCTAAATTTCTTTTTGTAATAGTAATTTGATTTGCGTTCACAAATCCACTTGCAATTAAACCTTCAGCAATTGAAGATCCAAGGTT
>CANFLP010000038.1 GCA_947447835.1 Bacteroidota bacterium | reverse complement strand
TTAATGGATGAGTTAAATAAAATTAAACGTGTTATTCAAAAGCAATTACCCGATGCGCCACATGAAGTTTTATTAGTACTTGATGGATCTACTGGACAAAATGCATTAGAGCAAGCCAAACAATTTATGGCTGTAACCAATGTGAATGCTTTGGCCATTACAAAGTTAGATGGCACGGCCAAAGGTGGTGTAGTTTTAGCTATTGCTCATCAATGCAAAATTCCTGTAAAATATATTGGTGTTGGAGAACAAATCAACGACTTATTATTATTTGACAAAACCGAATTTGTCGATTCTTTGTTCAGTTTAACTAAAGGATAATTTATCTCCTTCTCTTATTTTAAAGCTAGTAACTATTATGAATTAGTTAAACGTGTATCTTATGCCTATACCACCTTGGTTTTTAAAATAGGATTGGATAATACTAAACGAAGGTTGCCAATCAATGCTTAAGTTGATAGGGGCATTTTTAACTTTATAATCAAGACCTATAATTCCATCAAATCCAACGGCAATATTTGAAGTTCCTGCATTTGTTTTTTTCCATTCCTCACTCCAAATGCCCATATGCCCTCCATATCCATAGTACCATGTTAGTTGGTCAACGTCTTCAATGGGTGTGTAAAATTCTTTTAACACAGACAAACTAAATCCGTCTAATGTCAAATAGCCAATGGCTTCAATGGCTTTATTATTGGGTCTAAATTGTTTGTACGAAATGGCTCCAGGGTACATTTTTACGCCTATTGCTTTAGTGTATGGGCTCGCATACAAATGCAACTTTCTATTGACAATTGTGTCTACCGTAAAATCTTGTGAAAAAATGGATTGTACAATGAGTGTGCAAAATAGAGCTGTAAAAAATACCTTTATTTTCATGTGATATAATTTGGGGGTAGTGCAAATTTAAGGGGAAAAGACAAAAATTGACTGTTTAATAAATGCTAAAATTTGGTTAGGTTTGTAGTATGCTAAGTTTCCAAGAATTATCAGTACAATTTAATGCCTATTTTGATACAGCGCATTTCCCTGCTAGCCCAGAAACATTATATGAGCCTGGTGAATATTTCTTAAAAATTGGTGGTAAAAGAATTCGCCCTGTAATGTGTTTATTGGGCAATGAATTATTTAGTGAAATTCATCCTGATGCTTTTCAAGTGGCAAGAGCAATTGAATTGTTTCACAATTTCACCTTGGTGCATGACGATATGATGGACGAAGCGCAATTGCGCAGAGGCATGCCAACAGTGCATACAAAATATGATGCTAATACCGCATTATTGGTTGGTGATGTAATGTTGATTCGCGCCTATGAGTTCTTGCAAACTATTCAGCCTTCTTATCTTCCTAAGATTTTAAAAATATTTAATAAAACCGCTAGGGAGGTTTGTGAAGGACAACAGTTGGATATGGATTATGCCAAAATGAGTGAGGTAACTATGGAGCAATATATTTTCATGATTACTTTAAAGACCTCTGTTTTATTAGCGGCTACTTTAGAAGTAGGAGCAATAATAGGAGGTGCAAGTGAAAACAATTGTCATCATTTGTATGAGTTTGGTAAAAAAATTGGCATTGCGTTTCAAATACAAGACGACTATTTAGATGCTTATGGAAATGCTGCAGATTTTGGTAAAGAAGTAGGAGGAGATATCAAACAAAATAAAAAAACCTTTTTGTTATTGCATGCTATGTCAGTTGCAACAGCAGCACAACGCAAAGCATTAGATGAATTATTAAATGACAATGCAGCTAATAAAGTGGAGAAGGTTTTAGAAATATTTAATGCTTGTGGAGTTGCTGAATGGGCTGAAAATTTAAAGGCTAAATATATGGAAGAAGCTTTTGAGCATTTAGAATCTATTGCAGTAGTTTCTTCGCGTAAGCAACCCCTAATTGATTTAGCCAATTATTTAATGAACCGAAATAAATAACCCTTCTATAATGAGTTTATTCAGAAAGAAATCAATTGAGAAAATTGTGCAGGATGCGGAAGCAGGAATGACCGATGGACACAGTGCAAATGGGTTAAAAAAAGAATTAGGTGTTAAGGATTTGACTTTTATGGGTATAGCTGCTGTGGTGGGTGCTGGTATATTTTCAACTATTGGAACTGCCGCTTTTCATGGAGGACCTGGTATTTCCTTGTTATTTGTTATTACAGCTGTTACCTGTGGATTTAGTGCTTTGTGTTATGCCGAATTTGCAAGTAGGGTTCCTATTGCTGGTAGTGCTTATACCTATGCTTATGTAACTTTTGGAGAATTAATTGCTTGGATTATAGGATGGGCTTTAATTTTAGAATATGCTATTGGTAATATTGTGGTGGCCATTAGTTGGAGCGGATACTTTGTTAATTTATTAGAAGGTTTTCATATTCATTTACCAGGTTGGTTGTCTACCAACTACGAACAAGCCGAACAAGGTTATGCCGAAGCCATAGCTCATTTAAAGGCAGGTGGTACGCAGGAAACTTTTAGCAAACTTGCACGTATTGGATATGATGCCATCACTAATGCACCCATGATTGGCAATTGGAAAGTAATTTTAAATATACCTGCTTTAATTATTGTGGTCTTAATTACCATGCTTGTATACCGTGGTATTAAGGAAAGTAAAAAGAGTACCAATGCCATGGTGATTTTTAAAATATGCATTATTGTTGGTGTGATTATATTAGGTTTCTTTTATGTGGATACCTCCAACTGGACTCCATTTATGCCTAATGGTTTTAAAGGGGTTTTAGCTGGCGTATCTGCCGTGTTTTATGCATATATAGGTTTTGATGCTATTTCAACCACAGCCGAAGAGTGTAAAAACCCACAACGAGATTTGCCAAGAGGCATGATATATTCACTCATTATTTGTACTGTTTTATATATTTTAATTGCTTTGGTATTAACGGGCATGGTAAACTATTCTCAATTAAAAGTGGACGATCCTTTGGCATTTGTGTTTGAGAAAATTGGCTTGCATAAAATTGGATACATTATTTCGGTTAGTGCAGTGGTAGCAACAACAAGTGTATTATTGGTTTTTCAATTAGGTCAACCCCGTATTTGGATGAGCATGAGTCGTGATGGTTTATTGCCTAAGAAGTTTTCTAACGTGCATCCTAAATTTGGCACGCCTGCTTTTGCTACCATTATTACTGGAATTTTTGTTGGTGTACCTTCTTTATTTATGTCTATCAGCAGAATGACCGACCTAACTAGTATTGGTACTTTATTTGCATTTGTATTGGTTTGTTTTGGTGTATTAGTGCTTCCTAAGTTAGCACCTGGCACTAAAAAACAAGCTTTTAGTTTACCTTATATTAATGGTCAATTTATCATTCCCATTTTAGCAGCGATATTTATTTATTTTGGTCAAGCAAGAATTAAAGGCGCATTTAGTGCAACAGGTGCCGAAAGCTATCAAGAAATTTTATACCTAGTATTTGTATTTATACTAGTGATTGTTTCAGTGTTAAGTTTTATTCGTAAGTACTCCGTAATTCCTATTATTGGAGCCTTATGTTGTTTATATTTAATGATTGAGATCCCTCCAGTAAGTTGGCTATGGTTTTTCATTTGGATGGCGATTGGGTTGGTTTTATATTCTTTTTATGGCAATAAGCATTCTAAATTGAGTAATCAATAATTGCCACTATTTAATTATTTATGAAGTATCAGGTTGGTGACGAAATATTAGTGTTGCATAGCAATGAGGAAGGTCATATCATTGAAATCATGAATGATCATATGGTGATGATAGAAGTGCGCGGCGTAAAGTTCCCGGCTTATATGGATCAAATTGATTTTCCTTATTTCAAAAGATTTACTGAAAAAAAATTGTTCCCTCAAAAAGCGGCACCTCAAAAAATTTATGTTGACCAAATTCCTAAGGAGAAAGTACAAAAAAATGATAGCAAGGAGGAAGAAGGTGTTTGGTTAAAAATCATTCCTAAATTTAGCTTGGATGATTTTAATGACGAAGTAGTTGACAGTTTAAAGATTTTTCTTTCAAATAGAAACAGAGTAAGTTATAATTTTATTTATGACCAGGCTTTTTCAAATGAAAGTAATTTTTCAATTGAATCTACCATTAATCCATTCACCGATTTTTATATACACGATATATCATTTGCATCTGTGAATGATAGCCCCAATTTTAGTGTTGATTTTTCTTTAACAGAACCGCACAAGAAAAAAGCAGACCATTTTGAAACAAATGTAAAGATTAAGCCGAAGCAATTATTTCAGAAAATTGAATTACTAAAAGAAGACGACAAGGCTACTATTAGTTATTTACTAATGGAAACTTATCCTGATAAAGAAGAAGACAATCATATAACCATTGACATATTAAGGAATGCTGGGTTTAAGGTATATGATGCTTCTAAGATCAAACAAAATATTCAACAAGCGCGTTCGGTAATTGATTTGCATATTGAAAAAATCATGGATAGGCATAGTCATTTAAGTAATGCCGAAATATTACATTTTCAATTGGAAGAATTTGAAAAATGGTTTGAATTAGCCAAGCTAAATCATCTGCCATCTTTGACCATTATTCATGGTGTGGGTAAAGGGAAATTAAAGTCGGAGATCCATGATTTGTTAAAAGTAAAGTCAGGAGTTAAAAGCTTTATTAATCAGTATTCCGACTTTTATGGGTATGGTGCTACCGAAGTGTTTTTTCAATACTAAGCCGTACCTTTACATTACTACAAACCCGAGCTATCGTGGTAAGCAATTACCAAGGAAAGTCCGGACAGCATAGGGTAACCCACCGGTGAATAGCCGGCGTTCTCGCAAGAGGGCAGAGAAAGTGCCACAGAAAATAACTACCTCGCAAGAGGAAAAGGTGAAAACGTGAGGTAAGAGCTCACGAATAAAGTAAGTAATTGCTTTATAGGGTAAACCTTGGGTGCTGTAATGCCACGTATAGGAACGCTTGAGAGCGACTCGTTCGAGTTCCAGGGTAGGCAGCAAGACTTCATCAGTAATGGTGAGGCTAGATAAATGATAGTTTAGAAACAGAATCCGGCTTATGAGGCTTGTAGTACTTTTTAAAATCAGTCTTTATTAAAAGACTTTTTTAACAATATTTAAAATCCGAATCACCTTTGGGAGATTCAAATTAACTGATCATGACGATAGAACAAATTAAGCGCATGAGGGACCAAGTAGTTGTCCTGAGGAGGTTTCTTTGACGTTGATAATCGTATTCAAAAAGTAGATCAAGACAAACAAATGTCTGTGTCACCAGGATTTTGGGATGACAATACCCGTGCAACGGGCATCATGAAGGAAATTAAGTTGAATGAATATTGGATGCATCTTTTTCAAGATGTGGAATCTAGTGTTGAAGACTTTGCCGTGTTATTTGAATTTTGGAAAGGCGGTGATGCAACCGAACAAGAAACTAAAGATGCTTTTGATAAAGCAGTGTTAGCTATTGAAGAAGCAGAATTTAAAAGCACACTTAATAAGCCCGAGGACGAGCTGCCGGCTATTATGCAAATCAATCCAGGGGCAGGTGGTACTGAGAGTCAGGATTGGGCCGAAATGTTGCTTAGAATGTATTCCATGTATGGAGACAAGCAAGGCTGGACAGTTACTTCGGTAGATTATCAAGAAGGGGATGGTGCAGGTATTAAATCGGCAACCATTCAATTTGATGGCCCTTTTGCTTACGGGTTTTTAAAAGCAGAATCTGGGGTGCATCGTTTAGTTAGAATTTCTCCATTTGATAGCAATGCCAGAAGACATACATCGTTTGCTTCGGTATATGTTTATCCATTAATTGACGATAGTATCGAAATTACAGTGAGCCCTGTCGACATTGAGTGGGAGTTTTACCGAAGTGGTGGTAAGGGTGGACAGAATGTAAATAAAGTTGAAACTGCGGTGCGTTTAAAACACATACCATCTGGGATTATTGTAGAATGTCAACAATCTAGAACGCAAGGCGAGAACAGGGAAATTGCCATGAAGATGCTTAAGAGTAGATTGTATGAGGAAGAGATGCGCAAAAAACAAGAAGCTTTAAATGCTACTAATTCAACCAAGAAAAAAATAGAGTGGGGAAGTCAAATTCGTTCTTATGTATTTCATCCTTATAAAATGATTAAGGATCATCGTACCGATTACGAAGTGGGTAATGTTGGTCCCGTAATGGATGGAGAAATTGATGGATTTATTAAGGCCTACTTAATGAGCGAAAAAGGGGAAAATTAATGCTGAGGAGAAAGTATCTCAAACTTGCTCTTTGGTCTTTGATCTTCGAGCCATTTAAATCCACGAATATTTAGTTCTTCCTTAGCTGTTTGACCAATAGGCGTCATCTTACCTGTTAATTGATTTCTGAATACGACCCTTGATACTTCGCTATTTTCAAAACTAATTTCAATAACCTGTGCACTTGAATGGTTCATGCCAATGAAATCCTTCTTATCATCTAATGCGAAGTAAATATTTTCTGCACTTCCTTTAGTCCTCATTTTAGTTAAACTGCCGTCTGTAAACCACGCATTTAATTTGATACCCTTTAATTGGTTATAATATTGCGTAGTATCTATTCGGTTAATTGCAAAGGCATTATCAAAAACAAGTAATTGTTCTGGCTTTTTATTATTGATGAACATGAAAATGGTATCGCCCGTAATTTGATTATTATTTGACCAAATGATTGGTTTATTTAGTAATCTGATTGTCGAATCAGAAAGGGAATAGAATAAGCTATCACATTTGGCTTGCAAAGAATCTGAATATATTTTGACATGGTGGAATGCTTCAAAATATTTGTTTAAGGTAGTATCTGTAATTTTTCCAACACTGTCCCTTGCTCTTGTCAAAGGTCTATTTAAATCACTCACTTTTGCTGAATACAAAGTATCTGCTGTTATGTATAGCGTATCTTTTTGTTGTTTAATTAAAAGGGTAGGTAACTCAGTAGCTAATAATATATTTTTATATCTATTGGTTTTTATATTATTTGCCATTAAGTCAAAACTTAAACTATCCTTAGACTTAAAATAAGCGTTCCCTCTAAATTCACCCAAACCTAATGAGTCGTCAATAGCCATTTCGTCTGCAATAAAGGTATACGTACTGTCATCTATTGAAGACCTTTCATATAAATATCCCTTGCGAGTACCTGTATTATAATTTCCATTTTTCGTCCTTATAATCCTGGAGCCTGAGATGATTTTCGTGGGACTAATAAAATTAGACAGCTGAGAGTAGGTATTATATTCTAAAGTATCCGTTGTGATATTACTCTCTGGATCTTTTAAAACAACATTTTTTCTAAATATTACATCTCTAGTAACACCATAATAATACCCTTCGGTACTTGTTAGCGTTGTTTTGTTTCTTACTAGTTTTCCACCTTTTTTAAAGTTGCCAATTTTTACAGACACATCATAATCTAATGAATCGGTTGTAATCACTCCTTTACCATCTGTTAATTTAACTTTCTTTCTTAAAAATGCTTTTTTAGTATTCCCTATATATTTTAAATAATCAGCGTAAGTGTGAATGCTATCAGCATCATTAATATGAATATGACCAAATCCTTCTAATGTATTTAATGTGCTATTTAATATTAAGCTATCACCAAATAGTAAAGTTTTTCCTTGTCTTATTTTCACATGACCTACCAGGATTAAAAAATCCATGCTGTCTTTTTTCTTTACATTATAAGTTTCAGCTGATAAAAACTCAATTAACTTTGAACTGCTATCAATAGGTGCATTGCTTCCGCCTAATACCTCTTGGGCATTGGTTTTTTGCAAACTGCAAATAAGTAATAAAAGGATATAGCCAATCTTCTTCATTAGTTAACTGTATCAGCTATTGGCTTTGACAAAGGAGCATTTTTATCTTTCTTCCCGAACACAGAAATATTTACATATCGCTTAGGGTGTATTTTAACATCATCTACCAAAGTATTAATGCTTTTTATTGTTCCTTGTAATTGTTGGTACATAGCAGGATCATTCAATAATTTAGCAGCAGTACCATCACCTGTATTTAATTTATGCAAGGTGGTCGTTAGTTCATTTACAGCTGCTTGAATCCCATGTATTGTTTTTGTTAAATCTGCATCTTTAATTTGCTTACTGGCAGTATCTAAATTGTTAACGATACTATTAATCTTTTCATTATTCTCGTTCAGGTTCTTCGTAAAACTGTTTAGATTATCTGCTGTTTGAGCGATAGATCCGTTTTGTTTTTGCAACATACCTTCAATAGATTCCATTGACTTATTCAAGTTCTCGGTAGTAGCACTAAAATTATTTAAAATCGTTTGTAGGTTTGATTTATTCTGCTCGTTTAATACATTATTAATATTATTCAATACCTGTTCTAGTGCGGTAATTGTTTTTTTGGTTTGTTCTCCTAATGGCGAAAGAGTATTCATTAAATCACCCAACAAACTTGCAGCAGGTGCAGTTTTGATAGTATCCTCTGACTTTAAATAGATTTTTCCATCTCCCAAAACAATACTAATACTATTTGTACCTAGTGGATTATCTTGAATGGTAGCAACTGAATTATTTGGAATCTTGTAGGTTTCATTTAATTTAATGGCAACAACTATCTGTGACAGATCGGCTGATTGGTTTTCAATTTCAAAAACGGTGCCTACCTGGTATCCATTTACAAATACAGGATTGGATACAATCAACCCTTTAGTATCAGCATACTTTGCATAAATAAAATTACCTGACTTAAAGATAGTCTTACCTCTTAAAAAGTTAAAGCCTAGTATAATTATAGTAATTGCAATTATTGTTAATGCACCTACCTTAGTTTCATTTGATACCTTCATCTTAGTTGATTGTTTCTGCTAATACAAATTTACCTAAAAATATTGGCTAATTGGCATTGGTCTTTTTCTGATTCTCTAGTGAATTCTTATAACGAATCAAGGATTTGGTAATTACTTCACAAATTTGATCTTGGCCTTCATCGCTATTAAGGTAATCCTCGTCTTCAGGGTTAGAGATAAAGCCTGTTTCTACCAAAACTGCAGGCATTTGTACTGCTGCAAGTACCCAAATGCCTTTTTGTCTTTGTTTTGCTTCTCTACTTAATCTTCCTGCATTTTTGAATTCTTCTTCAATGGTAAGTGCTAAACTAGCTGCTCTTTGAAAGTATTGTTGGGTTAATAAACTGGTCATCATTGACCTTGTTGGATCGGCTGTGTTCAATTCATTAATTTGTCTTTCAGATACAGAGTCCAATTTTTCCACCACATCATCTACTGCATCATTGGCCATTTCTTTTCTTTGATCTGACTTTGTAACATTATAAATGAAAGTCTCTGTACCTCTTGCTGTATTTGGTGTGTATGTAACTTTATATAAAGGAACCTCTACGGTAACCTTCCTTTTTTTACCATTCTTTTTTACGGTATGCGTTTTAGTGGTATGACCTACAATTTCTCTGTTTCTACTAGGATCGGCTGAATTTGTATGGATACAAATAAATAAATCTCCTTTTGCAGCATTTGCGATTTTTGCTTTTTCTACCACAGAATTATAGATATCTGTTGTTCTCGTTAATACCACTTCAACATCTGGAACAGACTCACGAATATAATCTGCAAGCTTTAATGAAATAGCTAAAGAAACGGCTGCTTCGGTAGAGTATTTGCCATTTGCACCTGGATCGGTTCCGCCATGTCCTGGGTCAATAACTATACGTTTTATAGTTTTGGCTTGGTTTTGGGCGTTCAGATTGTTGGTTGTGGCCAAAAATGTGGCCAAAATGCCTAAAGTAAATGCTAAAATCAGTCTATTTTGCTTCATAATCAGTTCCTTAATGCTGTTTTAGTATATTTTTGCAGCTGTGATACATCTAGGATACAAAATTAACGTAAAATACAGCCCCTGTATTGTAAAAATGGTGATTTTACTATTATTAACAATAGTTTTATCTCCGTATTTGCTTAATGCCCAAGCTCCTAAGGTGAAAAAAGGCAAAATTGCCAATAAATCATTGATTATTCAGGATAGTGCTACTCTAATCAAGGATACAACCAAAATAGATTCTACTAAAACCATAAGACCATTAAGGATGTCAAAGGATAGCCTTGATGCGGCAGTTAATTATGATGCAGCCGACTCGGGTGTTATGATTATGAAAACCAAGGAATTCTTCTTGTATGGCAATGCGCGTACTGTTTATAAAACCTCACAATTAGAAGCTGCAAATATTATTTACGACCAGCAAAGTCAAAACATCAAAGCATTTGGGGCTAAGGATACTTCGGGTAATCCAATGAGTAACCCAAAATTCAAGGAAGGCACTATGGTTTCATTAAATGATTCTATTGCCTTTAATATGAAATCAGGTAAGGGGTTGACTAAGAATTCCAACTTTCAACAAGGGGAGATTTATGTCAATGCCAACACTATGAAAAAAGTGAGTAAGGATGAGGCATTTGCATGGAAAGCAAAATTCACTACTTGTAATTTAGATGAACCACACTTTGCTTTTGTAACTAATAAATTAAAAATTGTTACGGATAAAATAGGTGTTTCAGGCCCTATCTATCCTGAATTTGAAGGAGTACCTATTCCTATTGAAATTCCATTTGCAATATTCCCATTAACAAGAGGAAGGCATTCTGGTATGATGGCACCAGCTTTTTCATCAAGTGAAGATTTTGGTCTTGGTTTAGAAGGACTAGGGTATTATAAAATTTTAAGTGAAAATGTAGATGCTACTTTACGAGCGAATATCTATTCTTATGGTGGTTGGAGTACTAATATCAATACTAAATATATTCAGCGTTATAAGTATCTAGGCAACTTTAATTTAACCTTACAAAATACAAGGATATTAAATAGAAATACTGCTATTGCAGATGAGTTTACTGGTGGTCAAACTTTTATGCTTAATTGGAGTCATCAAATGGATAACCGTGCTTTGCCTGGAACTAATTTTTCTGCAAACGTAAATTTTGGTAGTTCTAAATTCAACTCCTACTTACTTAATAATCCTTATCAAAACTATCAAAACCGATTAAGTTCTTCTATTTCCTATTCAAAGTCTTGGAATAATTTATACAATTTATCGGTGAACTTAAATCATAGTCAAAATACGAATTCAAGATCGGTAAGTTTAAGTTTGCCAACCATTAACTTTAATGCGCTTACTATTTATCCATTCCAAAAAAAGGATCAAATTGGGGCAGGTAAATGGTATGAAAAAATTGGGATAGGGTATAATGGCTCTTTCCAAAATCAGGTAAGTTTTTATGACACAGCAATGAATTTGAGAAAGATTTTAGATACCATGCAATGGGGGGCTACCCATAGTATTCCTATTTCATTGTCATTGCCTTCTCTTGGCCCTGTCACTATTTCTCCTTCCATTGGTTTTGAAGATAAATTTTTTGGACAGTCAAGCACATTAAGTTGGAATTCGAAATTTAAAAAAGTAGATACTACTATAACGCGTGGATTTTACAATGCACCTCACATGACATTTGGTATTGGGACCGCTAGTAGAATATTTGGTACTTATAAAGTGAATGGAGACTATATAGCAGCCATACGTCATGAGATAAGGCCTAGTATCAGTTTTAACTATACTCCAGATTTAGCATCTTCTTATCATTATACTTCACAAATTGATTCCACAGGTAGAAGATATCGTTTTTCAAAATTTGATGGAATAGGAATGGGTGGTGCCTATTCCGAAGGGACTTTTGGAGGGCTTGGATTTGGGGTTGATAACTTACTAGAAATGAAAGTTAAAGACAAAGGTGATACTTCTGCTGCTTCCTTTAAAAAAGTGAAATTAATAGAAGGGTTTGGTTTTACATCAAACTATAATTTTTTAGCTGATAGTTTTGCATTAGGTAATTTTAATTTTTATGCTCGTACACTTTTGTTTAATAAAATCAATGTAAGTTCTTCTTTTACATTAGATCCATATGCTACGGATAGTAAAGGGTTCCGTGTTAATAAACTTGATATTGACCCAACTAAATTCAAATTTGGAAATATAGTAAATGGGGGTGTTTCTTTCTCAACTTCCTTTAAGAGTAAATCCAAGAATGAGGCTGCTTCAAAGAAAAAAGAGATTCCATTGGATCCTTTTATGACACCTGACGAACAACAAAGACAATTACAATATGTAAAAGCTAATCCTGCTGAATTTACAGACTTTGATATTCCATGGACTTTGACACTTTCTTATTCTCTTAATTTTAGTAGGGTATTAAAGCCAGATTATTCTGGGTATAATATGCAAACTTTTTCCTCTTTAAACTTTAATGGTGATTTTAGTTTGACACCAAAATGGAAAATAGGCGCAACTGGTTATGTAGATGTAACTAAACTGAGTATTCAACAAATGAGTATGTTCATTACACGTGAAATGCACTGCTGGCAGCTAGCAATTAATGTTACACCAATTGGTATGTACAAATCTTTCAGTATTACAGTGAATCCTAAATCAGGTATTTTAAGGGATTTGAAAATTAATAGAAGCAGAACATTCTCAAATACAACTTACTAATAGTTTTATTTATTATTGGCTAAATAATAGGCAGCCATTATATCAAAAGCCTCTTTTTTTAAATCTTCACTTGATTTTGCTTGAGGATAAATGGCAGGTAGAATATGCATTTCAATTTTGCCTGGAGTAAAATATAAAACAGGCTTAGCTGGAAGTATTCTTTTTGTATTTAATAAAACAACAGGAATGATGGGTTTTTGTGTAGCCACCGCTAATTTAAATGCGCCATCATAAAATGATTTTAGAGGTGCTGATGTGATGTTTCTAGTACCTTCTGGATAAATAAGCATGTCTAGGCCATGTGTTAAAACATGTTTCATTTGCTCAAAACTCTCTTGACGACTTTTGTTGTCTTTCCTGTCAACTAAAACTGTACCAAATGAATAAATCCAACCAAATAAAGGGATAGATGCAAATGATTTTTTGGCAATAGTTTTATTGGCTCTTGGTAAAAAGGGGAAACTAACTGGTATATCAATTAGACTATTATGATTGCAAATCACAATAGCATTTTCCATACGATCGAAAACTTCTTTACCAGTTACTTTGAATGTACAACCTGATAAAATTAAAAATAGGCCCATCCAAAGTTTTGATATTTGCCTATGCCATCGGGTTTTAGTGGGTTCGGGCAAAACAAAACAAATTAAGTAAAACCATAAAAATATAAACATAGTAGAGGCAAATACCAACAATGCCCATACACCTAAAATTCTTGCAATAATATTTTTCAATAACTTCATAATATTCGATTTGTCCCTAAGGCATCCAATCAATTGGAGATTTATTGTGTTTAGTTAAATAGTTATTCGTGTCACTAAATGGCTTACTCCCAAAGAACCCATTGTGTGCACTAAGGGGAGATGGATGTGCTGATTTTAGTATTTTATGTTTTGTAGTATCTATTAATACTTGTTTTTGTTGAGCAAAGTTACCCCATAAAATAAATACAATATTCGTTTTTTGATCTGAAATTATTTTAATCACGTCGTTGGTAAAATCCATCCAACCAATTTTACTATGGCTTGCTGGTTCATTTGCCTTAACAGTAAGGGCCGCGTTTAGTAGTAATACACCTTGAGTTGCCCATTTAGTTAAATTACCAGTGGTAGGAATGGGCATTCCAATATCTTTATTTAACTCCTTGTAAATATTGGCAAGAGAGGGGGGTGGTTTTACTCCATCGGGTACTGAAAAGCTTAATCCCATTGCCTGCCCTGGGTTATGATAAGGGTCTTGGCCTAGAATTACCACCTTTACTTGGTCAAATGGTGTTTGATCAAATGCATTAAATATCAAGTTGCCTTTGGGATAAATAGTTCTATGTAAATCTTTCTCCGTTTTGAGATGCTCAATGATGTTTATAAAATATGCTTTCTCAAACAATCCTGATAATACTTTCTTCCAACTTGCTTCAATTTTTACTTCCATAGTTTCCCGTTTTTAAACGCAAATTGAAATAATCTAATTATGTTGGAAGGTTTTTCCATATCAATAATCAATTCTTTTCTTTTGATTTCGTTGAAATTAGGTAAAGAAGATGAATTGCCTTGGATTCTTTTTAATTGTTGAATTGCTATATCGCCAAAGGCAGGTATAACTGATATTAAAATTGAAAATTCAATTTTCCTTGACATTGACATAGGAAGTTTTTGTATCTGTGATTTTAAAGTATCTTTTTGTTTTTGGTAAATGGATCTAATTTCCTCGATATTGTCAAGTTGATTCGCAAATGTTCTTATGCCTTCTTGTGTGTCTTTGTATGTATCAAATAAATCATTGGTCATTTGAATAAGTCCACCTAGTGTATACCAGCATTCATCCAATACGGTAAATTTGGAATCTATTAAATAATGCCTACACATTAATAAACTAAACCCTCCTTTGCGATTTGTAATATCATTTATCTTTTCAATACTCGTATTTTGGTCAAATTGTAAAACTGAATCTTTTTGTGCAATATGTATATTTTCCATTGCATACAAATAATCTGCTTTATCAACTACTTGATTCAATAAATCCATATGCATGTTAACTAAAACTAATTCGTTAAATGAGTCTGGAACCACTTTTTCAGGATGGTAAAATATTTGATTCAATTTTGTTTCATCTGTCTTGTTATTATCTATTAAATCATCATATAAAACCGTCATCAGAAAATATTTAATATTTAATTCCTTTTCTAATTCGGTCAGCCTTCTGTTAAATAGTTTTGCAAAAGTTGCTGCAACAAAATGTAATTGTATGCTCTGGAATTTTGATACCTTTTTTATTACAGTCTCGTCAAAATTTCCATTGTACTTTACTTCCAAAAGCTTTAAATATTGAACACCCCATTTTTGCGTTGGCTTTAGCTTTGTTAAAGCTATCCAAAACAGTTGGCTCATATAGTAGATATAATACAAAGGGTACATTGGTAATTACAATAATAGGCTTAAAAATAGCATTATTTTCTTATCTATGAATCAGACAATTGCTATATTTAAACATCAATAAATAATGATTTTATATGCGTCTTCCCCATTTGTCTTTTATTTGCTTAGTTTTCTTTATTTCATTAGCTGCAAAAGGACAGCGTGTAAATAAAATCACTGTCCCGGTTTTTAGCAATGCATATACAACTCCCAAACCTAGTTCTGATACTATTGAATTTATTAACAAACTTGGATTATTACCTTGGTCAGATAAAGAAAGAAGCACAAAGGTTTATTTTTATGTAAATATGCCAACAGGGTTAAATTTATTTCTTAAAATTAAAAATGTAATTACAAATTGTGTTCTGTCTGTTAAATTGGACAATAATAAACCACAGGATATTGCCGTTAAAAAGGGAGATACTATTTTGTCTTTAGGATCTAATACAATTAAAGATGCTGGTTATCATTTTGTGGAAATTAAAGGGATTATAGGAGATAGGTTCCCTTTAATTACTTCGTTGACTATTGAAAAAAATTCACTAGCTGTAATTTTATTTAACAAATCAAATTACAAAGGAGCTGCTTCAACACACTTAAGATACACAGTTCCAGGAGATAGTGCAGTTAAATGGTTTTATACCGAAGTGAATGTTCCTGACGAAGTATCCAATTCGGTAAATGCTTATTATGAAACCAATGGTTTTCATAGCGGTTATGGTGGTATACAAATTAATAATCCTAATGAGCGTCGGTTTATATTTTCTGTTTGGAGTTTATTTAAAACGGATGATCCTAAACAAATACCTCTTGATTTTATTGTCCATTTAAATAAAAAAGGTACTAATGTTTTCACAGGTGATTTTGGTGAGGAGGGGTCTGGTGGCCATAGTCATTTAGTTTATCCTTGGGCCACTAATAGAACGTATCGATTTTTAACTGGAATAACAAGTTTAGTAGGAGATAGTGCCACTTATGTTGGATACTTTGCTGCACCAGAAGATAATTATAAATGGCATTTACTTTCTAAATGGACACAACATAAAACAGATACTAAAACAGGGTTTAAGCGTTTGTATGCTTTTGTAGAAAACTTTGGGGACAATGGGGATGATTTTTTCAAGGCTTATTATAGTAATCAATGGGCTATTACTTTTAATGGAAATTGGATTGAGTTAACTGAGGCTAAGTTTACTACAACTGCAAACGATAAAACGCATCAAAGGTATGATTATGGTGCTGGTGTTGAAAATGGCAAGTTTTATATGTTTACTGGAGGGTTTAAGAAACTAAAAAATATTAATGCGGGAGATGTGATTACGAGACCAGCTGTAGGCAAGCATGTGCCGATAGATTTTGAGGCTTTGCCTGGTGTAAGGGATTAGGATTGCCCAAAGGATTAGCTCGGATTTCATCCTCGCTGATCCTTTAGTGGAGCTTACCCAAAGCCTTTTAACTAAACGCGAAGCGTTTAGTTTGCTTTTTTAATACTCATCCGCTCAATCAAGCAAGCTTGTTTCGCGGCTTTGCAAGGATTAGCTCGGATTTCATCCTCGCTGATCCTTTAGTGGAGCTTACCCAAAGCCTTTTAACTAAACGCGAAGCGTTTAGTTTGCTTTT
>CANFLP010000037.1 GCA_947447835.1 Bacteroidota bacterium | reverse complement strand
TGAATCCGTTAACTAATATCAAAAACATTTACTTTATAGGCATTGGAGGTATTGGCATGAGTGCATTGGCAAGGTATTTTAATACACAGGGTGTGGTTGTGTCTGGTTATGATAAAACGCCAACTGCATTAACACAGGATTTAGAAAAAGAAGGAATTAAGATTCATTTTGAGGATGATATCCATCAAATAGACAAAGCGGCTACCGTGGTAGTTTATACACCTGCTATTCCTGCAACACATAGTGAACTAAATTTTTGCCGAGATAACGGATACAATGTAGTAAAGCGTAGTGATGTGTTAAATTGGATTACGGAGAATGCATTTACAATTGCCATAGCAGGTACGCATGGCAAAACCACAACTACTTCGATGACTGCTCATATATTGCGTCATTCAGCATATGGTTGTAATGCTTTTTTAGGAGGCATTGCTTCTAATTATGGTACTAATTTTTGGAGCCATGAAAAAAATGTAGTGGTGGTTGAGGCCGACGAATATGACAGAAGCTTTTTAAAATTAGCACCCAATATTGCGGTGGTAACAGCAGTGGATCCAGACCATTTAGATATTTATGGCACAGCCGAAGAAGTATTAAAAGCCTTTGGTCAGTTTACAGATAAGATTAAAAATGGTGGAACGCTGATTCAAAAAATGGATACTGAATTTGCGGTGGATCATAGCAACAAATCGGTGTTTACCTATGGATACAATAAAGACAATGCGTCTTATCATACCGAGCATTTAAAAGTGGTGGATGGGTCTTATATTTTTAACATTGTACATCCCGCAGGCATTATGAAAGATGTGGTTTTAAATATGGGTGGATTACATAATGTCGAAAATGCAACAGCAGCTATTGCCATTGCACGTACATTAGGAATTGATGAACAAAAAATTAAAGCTGCCATAGCTGATTTTAAAGGGGTTAAACGTCGTTTTGAATACAAGGTTAAGACTGCCAATAAAGTGTTGATTGACGATTATGCGCATCATCCAGAAGAACTAAATGCTTTAATTAGTGGAGTAAGAAGCTTGTATCCCAATGAGAAAATGGTATTGGTGTTTCAGCCGCATTTATACAGCAGAACTCAGGATCAGGCTGCAGGATTTATGGAAACATTAGATAAGGCAGATGAAGTTATTTTATTACCTATTTATCCTGCAAGAGAATTACCTATCGAAGGTGTTACAAGTGACATGTTGTTGGAGGGGATGAAAATCACCAATAAGCGTGTGATGAGTAAGGAAGCATTGATGGAATGGGCTGCCCATACAAAAGACAAAGTAGTTGTTATGGCAGGAGCAGGAGATATAGATGTTTGTATTAATCAAGTTCAAGACATTTTTACACAATTATAATGAAGCGCTGGAAATACATATTAGAAAGGGTGTTGTGGTCCATTGCTGCAATTGCATTGATAGTGCTGTTTGTGTTTGCTTGGCAAGCAAAATCTGTAAAAAAATGCACAGGTATCCAAATTGAATTAACTGGAAATTCTACAGGCTTCTTGTTTATGGACGAAAAAGAAATTTTACGTTTAATAAATGAGCAAGGGGTAAGTGTTGGAACACCCGTTGGTAATATTAATTTGATAAAGATCGAAAAATCTTTAGCTGAAACTAAGTGGGTAGCACATACCGAGATATACTTAAACAATCAACAGGAATTACAAGTTAAGATTGAGCAAAGAGTGCCTATTGCTAGAGTGTTTACAGCTTCAGGGGCTTCTTTTTTCATAGATAATACAGCACAAAAACTACCATTAAGACAGTTGTCTGTAATGCGTTTACCAGTGTTTACTGGATTCCCATCGGATCAAGAAAAATTATCTAATCCAGATAGTTTGTTATTAAAAGACATTTTACATTTTGCCCTAATTATACAACAAGATAGTTTTTACAATGCTCAAATTGCACAAGTAAATATTGCTTCCAATGGTGATTTTGAAATGATTCCTACATTAGGAGATCATGTTGTATTACTAGGATCTGCCGAAAATTTGGAGGATAAATTAAATAGATTGTACACTTTCTATAAAAAGGTTTGGATTCCTTCTGGCATTAATGCATTCCAAGTATTGGATGTCAGATTCGATCATCAAATTGTTGCGCTTAAAAAGGGTATGCAACCGATTCAATATACGCCAGGAGCTATGCCTTTCTTGCAATTAGGTACTATTTCGGATTCTACATTAAATGCAGATACTGCTAAAGTAGTTAAGCCTTCTCCAGCTTCAGTAGTTGTAGCAAAAGCAGATACAGCTGTTAAGCAAGTGCCTGTTGTAAAACTAGTAACAGTAAAACCAGCAGCTTCTAGTGCAACAGTAAAACCAGCATCTGTAAAACCTAAGCCTGCTAAAAAAATAGTTAAACCAACTGTTAAAAAAACAAGCGTAAAGTCAAACAATAAAGCCAATAATAAAACGTTAAATAAAATGAAGAAGACTGCCAAAGCAGAAATGCCTAAAAAGACTACTTCAAACAACAACTAACAACGGAAGAAACAACTAATCAACTTAAAAACTATAAAAAATGAGTCAGCACGATTCTCCTATAATTGTAGGTTTAGACATTGGAACTACTAAAATTGCAGCAATTGCAGGACGCAAAAACGAATTTGGCAAACTAGAAATCTTAGGATTTGGACGTGCCAACAGTAATGGAGTTCAACATGGTCAGGTATTAAATATCGACCAAACTATCAAAGCAATTCAACAGGCTTTAGAAAACTGCCAAAAGAGCAATCCCGATTTAGAAATAAACGAAGTATACGTTGGTATCGCAGGTCATCATATTAAGAGTTTACAAACTCGTGGAGATATGGTAAGACAGGATGCTGAAAACGAAATTCAGGCTTGGGAAATTGAGCAATTAATCAATAACCAACGTAAAACATTCATTCCAGCGGGCGATCAAATTATTGATGTGATCCCTCAGGAATTTTATGTAGACAACAATCCAAATGTGAAAGAGCCAGTGGGTGTGAATGGTGTAAAAGTGGGTGCGAACTTCTTAATTTTAACTGGTGACAGAAACGCGATTCGCAATATTAACCGTTCGGTGGAAAGAAGTGGATTAACTACAAAGGATTTGGTATTACAACCCTTAGCATCTGCAAGTGCGGTAATGAGTGATATAGATTTGGAAGCAGGTGTTGCTATTTTGGATATTGGTGGTGGCACAAGTGATCTTGCCGTGTTTTACGATGGCATCTTAAAGCATACTGCAGTAATTCCTTTTGGTGGCGAGAATATTACGCATGATATCCGTTTAGGATTAGGTGTGTTAAAAAGCCAAGCAGAAGCTATGAAAGTTCAGTTTGGTAGCGCTTTGGCTGATGAAGCAAAAGCTAATGCCTACGTAACTATTCCTGGTTTAAAAGGAATGCCAGCAAAAGAAATTAGTGTGAAGAGCTTAGCAGGTATTATTCAAGCAAGAATGAGCGAAATCTTAGATTTTGTTACCTATCATTTAAAACAAGTAGGCTTAGATAGTCGCATGTTAAATGGAGGTATCATTTTAACTGGAGGAGGTTCTCAATTGAAGCATTTAATTCAATTAACTGAGTACACAACTGGCTTGAATGCTAGAGTGGGCTTGCCTAATGAGCATTTAGCGCCAAATCATATTGACGAATTAAAGAAACCAATGTACTCAACTTGTATTGGTTTGATATTAAAAGGATATAACGATTACGAGCAAAACTATAAGGTATTTACAGAAACTTACAAGAAGGTAGAAGTTCCAAGATCTTTGAAAGTAGAAAATACGACAAAGCAAACAGCGCCTCAACAAACTGGATTCGTTGCAGAGCCAATGCCAACAACATTAACAGCTGAGCAAATCGAAAAAAGGAAGAGTAAATTCTGGGATCGTTTTAAAACTAATTTAATAGAAATTTTTAGCGAAGAAGACGATAAATTATTGCCATAAAATTACCCACATTATGGTTATAAAATTTCGACCTAAAATTTTATAAATAGATTAATTTCGACCATACTAACAACTAACGACCTACTAACTAACCCATTTAAAAACAATCGAATGATTCAATTTGACTTACCAAAGCAAAAATCATCCATCATCAAAGTCCTAGGAGTTGGTGGTGGCGGTAGCAATGCCGTAAATTTCATGTTTCAACAAGATATCGAAGGAGTAGATTTTATTATATGTAATACCGATTCAAAAGCCATTGAACAAAGCGCTGTTCCTAATAAAATTCAATTAGGTCCACATTTGACACAGGGTTTAGGAGCTGGTGCTGATCCTTCAGTTGGAAAATTAGCTACCGAAGAATCTTTAGAGGAAATTAAAAAAATATTAGAGGTCAACACTAAAATGGCTTTTATCACAGTCGGAATGGGCGGTGGTACTGGTACAGGAGGTGCACCTATTATTGCTAAAATTTGTAAAGATTTAGGCATTTTAACGGTAGGGATTGTTACTACTCCATTTGGATTTGAAGGCCCACGTCGTCAAAAACAAGCCGAGGATGGTATCAATCAATTAAAACCATTAGTAGATACATTATTGGTGATTTCAAATGACAAATTGCGTGTTCAATATGGCAATTTAAAAATGAAAGAAGCTTTCACTAAAGCGGATAATGTTTTAGCAACTGCTGCAAAATGTATTACGGATGTTATCAATAGTCGCGGTCATATAATTGTTGACTTTGCAGACGTTTGCACAGTTATGAAAAATGGCGGTGTTGCTATATTAGGTAAGGCCGAAGTGGAAGGTGAGAACAGAGCGCAAAGAGCTATAGAAGAAGCCTTAAATTCTCCATTGTTGAATGACAATGATATTAAAGGTGCAAAATGGATTTTATTAAATATCAATAGCGCCGAAGGTGATTTTGAATGTAGCATGGACGAATTAGAAACAATCAGTTCTATTTTACGAGAACGCACTGGAGAGCATAGCGATGTGATTATGGGTAGCGGTTACGATGATACCTTGGGTGAAAAAATTGGCATCACATTAATTGCAACAGGATTTGAAGGAAAAGATCCTTTTAAGAAAGATGAACCAAAAAAAGCGGAGGCCCCTATTGAGGAAAAGATTGTCATGACTTTAGCTACAGAAGCTCAAGAAGCGAAAGCAACTGAAGCTCCAGCTGAAACTAGCAATGAGGAGCCTATTCAAAATACAGTTGAGAATGACAATCATTTTGTTTTAGATACTACAAACGAAGAGCCAATACATTTTTCATTTGCAGTAAGTGCCGATGAAGAAGAAGCTCCTGTAGTTGAAGAGGTTGTTATGGAAAATGCGATTGAAGAAGTTGTAGATATGGAAGAAGCTGCAGAATATGCAAGCTTAACTTTAGAAGCTGCTGAAACTATGGAAGCATTGAATCTAACGCCTACATTGGTTGAGGAAGAGAACGCGCCAGCGTTCGATGAAAGCGAAAATGTAAATGCGTTCGATGAAAGCGGAACAGTAAATGTTTTTGTTTCTACACCGGAAATTGAAGAGAACGAAGAAGTTTTCGAATTAAATATGGAAGCGGAGCCAGCACATACACATGTGTATGATTTCAGCGATACAACTAATGCATTTGTTTTAAACAAGCCTTCTAATATTTATGCGGAAGAGAATGGGCCAGCGTTTGAGGCAACCGAAGAAGTATATACTGCTCCAGTAATAGAATCGGTTGTCGCTGAGACTCCAATTGAGATGCCAGTAATGGAAAGTCCTGCTGCACCAACTGAAGATTTCCAAACATCATTTAGAGTAGCTGCAGAGGAAGAGCCAACAATGCAATTGGTAATGCGTGAGGAAGAATTTGTTAAAACAAATGAAGCAAGTAGAAAACCTAGTACGCAAAATTTTGATATGCCTTTGGATGATTCTGAAGAACAAAGAAGAAAAGTTCGTGAGCGTATTCAGAAATTAAGAAATTTATCTTTCAATATAGGCAACGGTAACGATCCAAGCGCTGAATTTGATGAAGTGCCTGCATATGTTAGAAGAAATATGGATTTGTTTGGTAACACATTAGCATCAGTAGAAAATTATTACAGCAAGTATACTGTAGAGCAGGATGAAAATAACCAAACACAAATCTCTACCATCAATACTTTCTTGGATGGTAAAAAACCAGATTAATCTCGTTTTTATAGTACAGTTGATTTAGTTGTAACCCCCGCCTCAAAAGGCGGGGGTTTTTTAATTCATTGTAAGTATTAAAATATCTTATATTAAAACTTAAGATGTTTTAATACTTTATCACCCCGCCTCAAAAGGCGGGGGTTTTGTTTTCCAAGCCCTATCTTTGCAAGATGCAAACAGTATTAATTACAGGCGGCACGGGCATGGTTGGACAAGCACTCACTAATCATTTAATTGATAAGGGTTATGATGTGATTGTATTAACTAGGGCAGAGAAAAGATCCAGCCGTTTGCATCTAAGCTATGCTAAGTGGGATATTGAAAAGCAATACCTTGATCCTATTGCTTTGAAAAAGGCAGATGTAATTGTGCATTTGGCAGGCGAGAGTGTTGCCACAAAAAAATGGACAAAGAAGAGAAAGGAAGAAATAGTACAAAGTAGGGTACAATCAGGTGCGCTGTTAGTGAAGGCATTGAATGAAAATGAACACCATGTCAAAACTGTAATTACTGCATCTGCTATAGGCTGGTATGGTCCAGATACGGAACTGTCATTACAAAATGGCTTTTCTGAAACTGATCCAGTGGATGCATCGTATTTAGGGACAACTTGTAAATTATGGGAGGAAAGCATACAATCAATTGCAACAATGGGGATTAGGTTGGTTACTTTTCGAATAGGGATTGTATTAAATAAACGTGGTGGCGCTCTTCCTGAATTTATTAAGCCTGCTAATTTCGGCTTGGCTACAATATTAGGTCCAGGAACACAGATAGTAAGCTGGATACATCAGCAAGACTTATGTAAAATGATCCATTTTGCTATGGATAATGATAAAATTAACGGAGTATATAATGCCGTTGCACCTAATCCTATTGATAACCTTAATTTAGCTACCTCCGTTGCTGGCCAGTTGCACAAACATTACTTAACAGTAAAAGTTCCGGTTTTTGCACTTAAAATGCTGTTAGGCGAGATGAGTATTGAAGTATTAAAAAGCGCCAATGTGTCTTCGAAAAAGATTCAAAATACAGGGTATGAGTTTTCGTTTCCTACTATTTCATCCGCTTTACAGGACTTATTGAAGTAATTTCATCCTCGATTTGACTTTAATTAGAACTAATTACAACACATATATTGTAATTATAAATATGTATTTTATTATATATTAAGGTTTCACGAAAAGTAACTTAATTATATCCTATAAACACTTGGATAATTTTAGCTACAAATCTTATTGGAGTATTTTTCTTATGAGTTTGGTCATATAACTAAGGCTCAAAGAAATATACAATAATATATGAAAAAAAAATTAGATATATTTAATCTATTCTACAGTATAGGTGCTGTAATTATATTAGTTGGGGTAATTGCAAAATTATTGGAGTGGGAGGTACAAGACTTATTCATGACAATGGGATTAACCATGGAGGCGATTGTATTTGGAGCTTCTGCAGTTAAATATCAATATGTAAGTGCAAAACCAAGTGTGGCAATTGATGATTTGGATACTTTATTGATGGAAGATTTAGAGCATAAAGTTAGCACAGGAATGAATGGAGGAAATGAATCTGTTAGCGGTGGCGTAACCATTGACGCTGGATTTAAGAACAATCAAAATGTAATTTCACAAAAAGTAGATACGATATATGATTTGGTTGTTGAAAATCAAATTAATGCAGCTTTGACTGCCACTGATCAAGCAGATGAATCTTCATTAATAAAATCCCCTGAAGGAATCCTTCCCCCAATTGGTGATCCTGCCCCTATAGATTATTTATGGCAATTGGATAAGATGGGTTTAATAAGTGTAAGTAAAGATATTTTTTATCAACCTGAATGGCTTGTATTTAATGATTCCGTTTATGATCAATTGGCAGATTTAATGTTAAGGGTTTTTAATAAGAAGTTATTGTCTAAAAAGGATTTAAAAACACTTTATAATTATGCCATTGTTATTCCAGTTTCAACCTTGTCTCAATTAAAGGTAAATGAAGGCAATATACAATTGTCTGAAACCGATGTTGCGCTTGTATATGATGCATTTAAGTTTTATAGATATAATGGATTCTTTGAACAGTTTGTCATGGAAGAAAAACATGGTTCAACTGAAATTAGAAATAAAAAATCAAATGAGACACAAATATTTGGCGGAGAATCTCCATTGTTATTAGCTTACTGTAAACAATTCTACGCAAATGAATTTGTTATTAGTCCTGATAATGCAGATTTAAGTAGTTTTATAAAAGTTAAAGATGAGTTATTACTGGATTTGTTAATCAAGAAATTGGATGTAAATAATTTGGAGGCTTATGATGCTTTGGTGAAGGCATTGTTTGATAAAAAGGATTATATCAAATTACAGTTATTAGGGAAGCATCCTAAATTGCAATATGATTTAGATACAGATAATCAAATAGATGTGCTTAAAAGTTTATTATTATCTGTTAATTTTTTACAGAATAAAGGTGCAGGGAAAGATTTTATAAAGAACAATTTAAGTTTCATAAAAGGAGAGGATCGTTTTACAATCAACGACCTGATTTTTACAGATAGTCCAATACTTAGTTACGGTCCAGATAATGTACAAGTAAACTTAATTGACTTGTTTGATGAAGGCTATCTTAATCGTTCTGCTTCTATTTTAGAATTAATCAATCTAATTGAAAAAGGTGGCGCGTATCCAAAAGAAACCATATCGGATTATATGAGTATTACTCAACCTACAAGTAAACAATCTATTTATACAAAATTCACAAATTATATAGCAAAACACAGCCAAACACCTAATAGTAAACAACTTGAGTACATGAGTATTCATAAAAAATTCAACAAATAATTTTTTAATATACTACTATTATGGCTGCACACGTTGATATAAAGAGGTATCAGATATTAAGTTTATTGTACATTATATTCGTGTGCTTTTCTGTATTGAATATTAAGACATCAACGCTTGAGTCTAATTTGTATACTATTAAGTCATTTCAAAAGCTAGATGAAGAAAATAGAAAAAAAGTAGATATTAGTAATGTAATCATTTCGAATAACATTAATCAATTAGATACTAATGAAAAGGCGAAGGCTTATTTAAATATAAGAACTAGAATTAATCAAAGTTATAATTTGGTAGTTAATTTGGTTAATTTGATCAATACTGAATTTAAAAAAAATAACCAAACGCTCGTATCACAATTTAATAGTAGAAATAGTTTTGAAAAAATACTGAGAAGAAAGGACGGATTAGAAATAGTAAGAACGGATCTTTTTCAATTAAAGGATTATTTAAAAGCATCTCCATACAAATTGAATACAAATTTGGAAAATTTGATTCCGATACAGGAGGAAATAACCAATTTAAAGGGTAAGCCACAAAAATGGGATGCGTACTTATTTTTTCATAAGCCTACTGCCATGGGTTATATGCAATTGGAGCGTATTAAATTATTACTTACTCAAGCACAATTGATATACCAGGAAGCTGCATTGCATCAAATAGGTTATGAGCCCACTTATTTTTCCAAGTTGAATCCTAAAATGTACTTGGTAAGCTCAGATATCAAAGAGGTAAAGAAGGATACTACAACAAAGCCAATCCCATCAACTATCAAACCTCCTGAATCTAAATCAAGTCCTGAAGACGATTTATTTAAAAAGATAGTGGAAACCATGCATACCGAAAATTTATATGCTGGACTATATAATACAATTTTTGATAATTTTGACTTGGAGATTGGTAAAGATGTAGATATTGAAATTTATCCCAAAGTGAGTGTTTCAAAGATTGACCGTAAATTAATCGCTAACTTTAGTAAGATAGGTGAGTATACTTTAAAGTTAACCGATTTAAGAGGAGGTAATAAGAAGGTTTTATTTGAACGTAAAATAAACGCAAATAAAATACCAGATCCAATTATAAGAGTTAAAGGTGACAATGTGAACTCTTATACCATTAGTGTTAAAGATTTATTGAATGCCGAAAGATTAGAAGCTGTTATATCAATTAATAACGCTAATACTTTTCCTGGAAGAATTAATAGTTTTAAAATCATCAGAATACATAGTGGTGCCGAAGATGAATCTATTATTAATTATGGTGAGTTGTTTCAGTCCAATACACAAAAATTATTAGGGAATTTAAAAAAGAATGATATGGTTATTTTTGACAACATCAATATTTCATTGGTAGATGGTACAACAAGAAAGCCTACTCCCATTTTATACAAAATAATTAATTAACATGAAATCATATCTACTAGTATTGTCATTTATGGTTGTTCTTGTGAATAGCTACGCTCAGGATACATTGTCGGGCGATTATGGCAAATTACATATCCTAAAAGGGAAACATATAGTTAAGAGTGTGGTTAATGTGACCGATGAATTAATTGTAGATAAGGATGCGAAGGTTGAATTTATCAATACAGGGGCCATTGTTTGTGGCGGTACAGTTAATATTGATGGCGAAAATCACAATATTGAATTTTATGGTCAAAAAAACCATGAAGGGGTAGGTTTTATATTTAACACTTCAAATGACAAGAGTATCTATATCAAAAATGCCATTTTCAGGAATTTACAAATGCCTATGTTTTTTGACTTTGGATGGAAAAGAAATCTTGTCTTAATTAATGAAAATATATTCACTCATAATATTGGCAGGGTCTCAACTATCCAAGTATTGAATCCTCCATTTACTTATGCCATTGATTCTGCGTACATAGAGTTTGATTTATCTAATAACTTGTTTAGCGATAATAACGCTTCTATCTATTTTGAAGATTTGAAGAGTGAGCAAATGAATATCAAAATTAATAATAACGTTTTTACAAACAACCTCGTATTTGGATCTAAGAACTATAATATCGCAACAAATATATTTTATGGAAGACTAGATCAGTCTAGTAGCAGATTTACGGCAACGCTAAGTAATAATAGTTTTATATCTAATCACTTAGTAGACATCCTTACTGATACCATTGTGCAGCAGGCTAATATTGGTATTTATGGTACTGATAAAAACTTTTCAGCCAGAAAGAATTTTTGGGGTACCAACGATAAAGAGCTAATATATCAAAGTATTTATGATCAAGGTAAAAATTATAATTTACCAAGGGTGGACGTAGATCCTATATTAATTGAACCGGGTAAAGGATTGTATACGCATGTTTATAATGTAAGAAATGCCAAGTCTCGTAGTGAAATAGCCGATACTATTCCTAACGTCAACAAGATTAGTACCTATTTATTAAAGAGTAATAATCCAATTGATTATTCCAAAGCAGTAGTAAAATATATCTATTTAAATAATGATACAACCGTAAATGAAGTGGAGAAAGTTGTCAAATTCAGTGTTACCAAAATGGATCCCACTACTTCACAGGTTACTTTCACTGACTCGATTGACTTTAAGCATCCAAATGGGTATTTTAAAATCACTAATTTAATTGATCAGAATAATATTTATGTATCTGATGTTAAGTTAGGTTATCGTAAACATTTATTAGATTATTATACTAGGAAATACATACAAGATTCATTAATTAATTTACGTGTAAAAGATGCTACTGCTAAAATTGACTCTAATGCGGCAGATATCATAAAATATGTTGAACCTCCATTTAAAAAACATTTTGAATTTGGCTTTACAACAGGTGGTGTAATATTTAGAGGTACGGTTGGTAATTCTAATTTGTTTAAGTCAGAAGTGAATATGCATAATGCAATTACGGTTCAATATCATTTTAAATCTAGATTAAGTGTAGGGGTTGATTTTGCATATTTCAAGTTAAGTGGGAACGATTTTAGTTCATCTATTGCGGATCAAATAGCAAGAGGATTTGCCTTTGAAACAACAATGATGAGTGTCTCGCCTTCAATTAATTATGAATTCGGTGAATCTTATTTATACAAACGAAAACGAAGGTTTAAGAATGTAATAGGAATTGGTGCTGAATTTTCACAATTTAACCCAACCGGCACCTATATGGGGGTAAAGTATGACTTACAAAAATTAGGAACTGCAGGTCAATATTTAGATCCAGCCGCTAAACCTTACTCCTTAACTACTGCTGGTATATTTTTCACCTATAAAATAAATTTCGAAATTTCTAAAAACAATACAATTGGCTTTTTTGTAGCTTATCATAGTAGTTTCACAGATTATCTAGACGATGTAGGTGCCGATTTATATCCCAATTCACAGGCTTTATTTGCTAAAGGTGGCGCAGCTGCTGTTTATTTCTCAAATCCTACAAGTGATGCAATAGTTGCTGGTAGAAAAAGAAATTTTCCTACAAGTCCAACTGATAGTTACATTCATTACGGAATCTCATTTACTAAAAAAATATTACATTAATATTATATGAAATACTTTTTTATATTTTCAATATTCTTTATATTACTAGGGTGTAATAAGCCTAGTGTAATGCCTGATTTAGAATTTCACCGTTTCCTACTTTCTGGTTCTGGAAATTATCATAATACAGAGCATACTTGGGCTTTAGACTCATTAGTAGTGGATGGTAAGCCTTTTGCATTAAATGCTTTACAGAAATCTTATAAGAAAACCTTTAATAATGATGGGACATATTTTGATTCTGATGGATTTACTGGAAAGTGGAGTATGATTTCGGTTAATGAGTTACAGGTAATTATCAATAATACTTCTAGTGCTAATAACAAACAAACCTATAATGTAATTGATATTAATTCTATTAGATTTAGTTATAGTATAACAAGTGGCACTGGGAAATATGATTATTATTATAAAATAGTATACGAATAAATTAGACTATGGATATTATATATTTATTATTTACTGCCATTACCGTTTTTTCTATTATAGTATTGTTTGATATTATATTTAGACAAAGAGGTAATTTGTTGCTAAAGTCTCATTTTACAATCATCGTATTATGTATTTTGATATCAGCTCTAATTGTTTCCGCTCGCATAAACAACAATAATACATTTGTAATACAAATTATACTAAAGGCAATTCTTGCAGCAAGTTTTATTAATATTTATGCTGTCATTTATGTACCTAAATTAAAATTCCCGGTATTCCTATTATCTTTGTATGTGATTCTGTTTACAATGTATTCACTCTACATGAACAAGGATCAATACATGTATACAAGGGTGGTTACAATCAAGACGCTGTTTGACTTAGAGAATAATGGAGTGAATCTGCCAATCATTTTTCAAGTACTTCATAAGGTAATGTTACTAGTATATTTTAGTACCTTATCTTACTTTGCTTATGTAATATTTTATGTAAGCCAACACCGAAATGCTTATTTTAGGCATATCAAAAAGTGGTCTTTCCTTTTATTCTCTATTAGTATTTTTACCTTTATTTTATATCTTCCATTTACCTATTTATCCAATAGTCAATTTAACAGATATATAATAATTTCTTTTCTTTATTTATTTGGTCTTTTAATAATTTTCTATAGACCTACTTTTATTAATACATATTCTACCAGTATTATTTTCAATAATAATTTCCAAAATGAGTCTGTTACGGAGGCTGTTGATGATTTTATTTTTAGGCAATTGTTTTTTGATAATAAATACTATTTAAATACGAACGCAAGTTTGAATGAGTTGGCAAAAAACATGAATGTGAGTGCTACAGATTTGTATAAATATATTTATTTAAACTTCCCGCTCACTTTTAATGAATTAGTGAATTCAAACAGGATAAAATATTTCGTTACTATTATTACAGATCCAAAATTTGCTAATTATTCTATAGATGCATTGGCAAAAGAATCAGGTTTTACCTCTAGACAAAACCTATATAAGCCTTATAAAAAGTATCAAGGAGGCAATCCATCTGATCTTTTTAAGTCTGCTAGTTAATTTTTATACACAATAGACTAGGTTTTATTTAAATAACCTTTCTATTTACTTTCCCTACTTTCTATATTTACCTATGACTTATCTCACAAACGTGGATAACCCTTGTCATATTTGTGAATAAACTAGCACCTTAATTCCATAAAACAGAAATAATTGAATAATTGAAGCTAAACTGCTTAAGTCGTGTGCATAAAGTTAGACTCAATGTTAATAATTATAATAATATTTTATATATAAAATATTGAACATCAAGGTATCACAAATAGAAACCTAGTGTATTTGTAGTCAACGGCATTATTGCACAAGCGACTTTAATAATTTGTTAAGGCATTTGTAATGCTTGATTTTGTGTTACTTATTACTGAAATAAGGCACAAATTATTGATCCATATGGCTATTCGTAAATTATTACTAATTACAATTCTAACCTCCCTATTAACGGGTTTTGGACACAATTTATTGTGTGCCCAAATAACTGTTAGTTATTCTATTGGTGGAATTGGTGGTGGTACTTTGGGGGCAAGCCTTAAGACATCGACATACAGCAATCCACTAATGGTTTCTGGTACAAAGTGCTACACGGTTACCAATTCGCTTTCAAAATTTTCGGTTCCTAACACCGGAGTTTTCTTCACTTCTTGTGATGTAAACCCAAAATATATCAACATTAACATTAAGGTTTTCCCTAATCCTGCTGTTGAATACACGATCATAAAGTTTTTAAACAAATTAGAGTTTGATAATAAATTCAAAATAACACTGTATAGCAATATGGGCCAATTGATATCTTATGCCGATGTTTCACAGGATGAATTATTAAGCGGGTATAAATACAATTTGTCTTCTTTGTCAGATGGAGTGTATGTTATTCAAATTTCTTCAAGTCAAATGATTCAATCATATAAAATAGTTAAGTCGTAGATCGGTTTAGTGATTATGAAAAAAATATTATTCATATTATTAGTAACGTTATTTTCTGGAAAGCTTTATTCACAAGTTGCTCCAGATGGTGTCTTGTTTCAGGCAATTGCTAAGGATGCAAGTGGTAATGCTGCAAATGAACGTACTATTTATGCTATTGTTAGTATCATTCAAGGTACTCCAAATGGTAATGTTACTTATTCTGAGACATTTCAAACTACTTCGGCAACAGATGGTATTTTTAGTATAGTTATAGGTAAAGGTGTGCATGTTGACGGTGTAAGTAGTTTAAATCAAATTGATTGGAGACTATCTCCTTATTTTGTTAATATTAAAATTGCAATTGCTCCTAGTGTGCCTCAGCCAGATTGGAATGCTGCAAATTCATACGTAGATATTGGTACTTCACAACTTTGGTCCACTCCGTTTTCTTTTTTAGCCGATCGTGCAATTATTGCTGATTCTACCAAAGCGATAACTGGATTGGTTTTAGGTGCTAATGGTGGTACGGGTGTTGTAAATACTGGTAAAACAATCACTCTGGGAGGAAATTTAGTTACAAAAGGAATTGGCGGTTTAACATTAACTACTACCGCGGCAAGTAATATTACCTTGCCTACAAATGGTGTAATAGTTGCACGTGATAGTAGAGATACCTTATCTAATAAAACTATTCTTTCTCCTGATTTAATTGGTGCACCAACTTCGGTAAATCCGGATAGAGCCAGTAATGACAATAGTATTGCTACCACTGCATTTGTAAAAGCAGGGTTAAATACTTTGGACTCTACATTTAATTTAAAGACTGGTAGTGATGTAGTTGGTTTAAAAACTAAAATTGCTGCAGATTCTTTATTATTAGCCACTAGAATTAAAAATGATTCACTACTGCTTAGTCAAACTATTATTGATTCAGCTAATGCATTAAATGGCAGGTTAAATACGACTAATTTATTAGCAAATACAAAATTAAATGCTGCTGACACTGCTAGTTTATCTAATAGAATAAACATAAATAAACAAGCGATTATAGATAGTGCTGTTTCCTTAAATGGTAGGAAGTTAAATGCGGCTGATACAGCAAGTATATCAAGCAGAATAAATATTAATAAGCAAGCAATCATAGATAGTGCTGTTGCGTTAAATGGAAGAAAATTAAATGCCGTTGATACTGCTAGTTTGTCAAGCAGAATAAATATTAACAAGCAAGCGATTATAGATAGTGCTGTTTCCTTAAATGGTAGGAAGTTAAATGCGGCTGATACAGCTAGTATATCTAGCAGAATTAATATTAATAAGCAAGCAATCATTGATAGTGCTGTTGCTTTAAATACAAGAAAATTAAATGCCGCTGATACAGCTAGTTTGTCTGGAAGGATTAATAATGCAGTGACATTAGCGAACACGAAAGTGAATATTGCTGATACGTCAGCGATGTTGAGTAATCGAATTGGAAGAGATACTATTAGTTTGTCGAATAGAATAGGAATAAATAAACAAGCAATCATTGATAGTGCGCTTGCTTTAAATACAAGAAAATTAAATGCCGCTGATACAGCTGGTTTGTCTGGAAGGATTAATAGTGCAATAACATTAGCGAACACGAAAGTGAATATTGCTGATACGTCAGCGATGTTGAGTAATCGATTTGCTAGAGATACGGTAAGTATATCGAATAGAATAGATAGTAC